>PUMS01000255.1 GCA_003551485.1 Phycisphaeraceae bacterium
CCAACCATGCCTTCATCCTGCCGCTGATGCAGTCGCCGCTGCCGCCGGTGAACCCCGTGGTGGTCAGCGATGGCCGCGTGATCGTTCTGCCCTGCGACAGCGACTCGGTGCTGGCGCTGGATGGCCACAGCGGCGAGCTGATCTGGCAGGCGCAACGGGATGACCATCAGCACCTGTCGTGGGTGGATGACACCCGCGTGTTGCTGAGCGAACCGGGCCTGCGGCTGCTGCGCGTGGGCGATGGCAGCACCCTGCACAATGTCGATGCCGATGTGGCCGGGCGGCCGGCGGTCACCGCCGGGCAGGTGATCGCCTCCGGCCGCGGCGAACTGGTGTGGTTGGACCTTTCAACGCTCGAGAAGCGGCGCGAGCCGGTCGAGCCGGCCGATGCGCTGCTGGGCAACCTGGTCAGCATCGACCGGATGCTGGTGGCCTCGAACCTGGCGGGCATCAGTGTGTATCGGGGATTGGATGATGCCCTGGACGCCCTGGCCGCGCGGCTGGCGGGCGCTGAGGATGCCCGCGAGCGTTTCGACCCGCGGCTGAGGCAGGTCGAGTTGCTGATGCGCGGCGGGCGGTTGGACGCCGCGGCCGAGGCCGTCGGGCCACTCGAGGCCGAGGCGCAGGCGGTCGGCGGCGATGCCATCGACACGGTGAAGCAGTTGCGACTTCGGCTGCTGTTGGCCCGGGCCGGCGAAAGTGACCGGTTCCGCTCGGTGATGAGGCTGCTGGATGAGGCTGCGGAGCTTGTCGCCGGCGATGCACCGGCCGAGGCGATGGTGATGCTCGAGCGCGTTCGCCAGTTCGAGCGGCTGGGGCGGATCGAGCAGGCCGTCGAGACGGCGCAGCGGCTGGGTGAGCAGTACCGCGCGACCCTGCTGCCGGCCCAAAGCGTGACGGCGCCGGGGGATGAGGTGTCGCGTCTGGGTGGCAACGCGGCCGCGGCGGAGGTGGTGCGGCTGCTGGAGACGCACGGTCAGGAGGCGTATGCCCGGCTTGAGCGGGCCTCCCGCCGCCCCTTGCGCCAGGGTGTGCGCCGGGGCGATGCCAGGGCGGTGCTCGAGGCCGCCGAGCGCTGGTCCCATGCCGGCGAGAGCTTCGATTCGCTGCTGGCCGCGGCCGCAAGATTGCTGGCCGAGCATCGCCAGGGCGATGCGGCCTCGGCCGATGATGCGCTGCGGGCGGCGCTTGCCCGGCGGCTGGTGGCGCAGGCCTCGGCGATCGCTTCCCCGTCGCAGCGCGAGGCGGCGCTGGGGGCGTGGCTGAAGATCGAGCTGACCTGGCGGCCGTGGCGCGCCGAGGCGGTCGCCGCGTGGCTGGATGACTTGCGCGACGAGGTGGAGTTCGAGTTGGGTGGCGAGGCGGTGTCGCTGGGCGAACTCCGCCGCGCGGTGCGGCCGAGCAGCGCGCTGGCCGATTGGCCGGAGGATGCCGCCGCCGGCGGCGGGCTGCCGCGGGCACTGTGGCCGCAGTGGAGCGAAACGGCCTCGCGGCCGTACCTGGTGGCGGACCCGCGGGGCAGGCCGCTGGAGCGCGCGGGGATGGTGTGGGTGGGCAAGGACAGCCGCATCGCCTGCATCGAGCCGCTGCGTGGGCCGGGTGAGGATGCAGCGCGATGGGTGACGTCGTTGCCCACGCCGCCGGGCGTTCGCCTGAGCGGTCACCTGACACCGGACGGCCGCTGGCTGGCGCTGCTCGATCCGCAGCGGCTGATGGTGCTGGATGCGGTCGACGGCACGGTCCATATCGAGCGGCCGCTTTCGCAACTGGAGGTGGCCGCGTACAACCGGGTGATCGCGGCCGAAGACCGGCTGGTGTTCTTCGGCGGGCGCGGCCGGGTGACGGGGGTGGACATCCCCACCGCCCGCGTGGTGTGGCAGGATGCGTTCGGCCATTTTCAGCCCAACCGGGCGATGTACGAGGCCGGTGTCGTCGCGGTGATCCACGGCCGGGGCAATAACGTGGTCACGTGTCTGGACCTGTGGACGGGCGAGCACCTTCTGAGTGTCAACGGCCGTTCCCACCTGGCCGCCGGGCTCAACCGCGACGGCCTGCTGCTGACGCAGGTCAGCGACCACACGCTGCGGGTACACGACCCGCGACAGACCGGGTCGGGCGCGATCGCGCAGGTGCGGCGGGAGGGGGACCATGCCCGCATCGACGTTGTGGCGATGGGCCGGCGGTTCGCCCTGGTGCGTAGCCGTGAGGATCGCCGGGTGTGGCAGGTGATCGACCTTGCAGCGCCGGGTGAGGCGCGGCCGGTGGACCTGCCGGATCGGGAGCGGCTGGTCTGGTCGGCGATGGCGGGTGAGACGGCGCTTCTGCTGCTTGCCGATGACCACGATGCCGGCCGCGCGCGGCCGGTGCTGGTGGCTTGCGATCTGAACGATGCGGCGGTGCGATGGTCGGTATCGCTGGAGGCCGAAGCCGGCTTCGATGGCCCCGTGGCGCTGACGGGGCTGCGATATGTCGATGGCATCGTCGCCATGACGATCACGAGCCGGGGCGGTGCGCGGTCCGGGCAGCGCCGGGCGCTGATGATCGATGCAACAGAAGGCCGGGCGTCGACGTTGCAGTCAATGGTGGATGTGCCGCTGGACGTCGATGCCCTGCTCGGGGAGGCGACGCCGGCGATGACGGTAGGGGGCCTGCTGCTGGACACGCCGCGCAGGCTGACCTTCTTCAGGAGTGACCCGCCATGATGAACCCGATGCGCGCGATGGCGACGTGGGTGCTACTGCCCGCGCTGATCCTGGCGCTTGCCCCGGCACGGCCGTGCGCGGCGGGGGCGGGGGCGGCGGGGGGTGAGTTGCCCGAGGAGATGGACGATCGGATCATGGCCGCGGTCGAGCGCGGCCTGGACCATCTGGCCACGGTCCAGCAGCCCGATGGCAGCTTCCCGGAAAGCTGGGAGGGACGGGCCTACCCGGCGGTGATGACCAGCCTCGCGGGCCTGGCATTCATGGCCAACGGCTCCACACCCACCGAGGGCCCCTACAGCGAGCAGATCCACAAGGCCATGGTGTACCTGATCGAACTCGGTGAGAACCATCCCGATGGCCTGATCGCCGGGCCGGTCGAGATGCGCTCGACCTACGGCCATTCATTCGGGATGCTGTTTCTGGCACACTGCTACGGCATGGAGCCGAGCATCGAGTACGAAGCGAGAATCCGCAGCGTGCTCGAGCGCGCCGTCGAACTGGTGCAGCGCGGTCAGAGCCCGCGCGGCGGGTGGCTCTACTCGCCCACCGGCGGCGGCGATGAGGGCTCGACCACCGCGGGCGTGCTCCAGGGCCTGCGCGCCTGCCGCAACGTGGGCATCAAGGTATCGAGTGAGACCATCAACCGCGCGGTGGGCTACCTGCGCTACACGCAGAACCCCGATGGTGGCATCGCCTACTCGGCGGTACACCGCGGCGCGAGCCGGCCGTCGCTGGCGGCGGCGGCGATCACCTGCTTCTACTCCGCGGGCATCTACGACCGGGCCTCCGGCGGTGACAGCCCCGAATCGGTGATGGTGGACAAGCTGTGGCGCTACCTCGAGACGGCCACGGCCATCCCCGAGGCGGTGCGCGGCCACTACTTCTACCACCACTTCTACCTGGCGCAGGCCGAGTACCAGCGCGGGGGCGAGTCGTGGCGGCGATACTACGCCCAGATCAGCGAGGAACTGTTGCAGATGCAGAGCGCCAACGGCACCTGGCCGGGCGATGA
>PUMS01000490.1 GCA_003551485.1 Phycisphaeraceae bacterium
ACGAAGCTGAGCGAGGACAACGGCGCCGGCAGCCTGACGGCGCTGCCGATCATCGAGACGCAGGAGGGCGATGTCTCGTCCTACATCCCCACCAACGTCATCTCGATCACCGACGGCCAGATCTACCTCCAGCCCGAGCTTTTCTACGCCGGTGTGCGGCCGGCGATCAACGTGGGCATCAGCGTCTCTCGCGTCGGCGGCAGCGCGCAGATCAAGGCGATGAAGCAGATCGCCGGCTCGCTGCGTCTGGACCTTGCCGCCTACCGCGAGCTGGAAGCCTTCGCCCAGCTCGGCACCGAGCTCGACCGGGCCACACAGCGCCGCCTCGACCGCGGGGCGAGGATGGTCGAGATTCTCAAGCAGCCGCAATACGCGCCGATGGATGTCATCGACCAGATCATCCAGATCCTGGCCGGCACCAGCGGCCTGGCCGATGATGTGGCCATCGAAGAAGTGCCCGACTTCTGCCGGAGGCTGCTGGACTACTTCCAGGGCCCGGCACTGCCGCTGCGCACCCGCCTGGTCGAGTCGCAGGCCTTCGTGGACGACCTCCAGGACCGCTGCCGCGAGGCCATCGCCCGCTTCAAGCAGGAATGGCTGGCCAGCCGCCAGCAGGAGGCAGAAGGCCGGCAAGAAAGCGAGGCCGCCGGGCAGCCCGCCGCGAAAGCCTCTTCCGCCGCGGCGGGCCGGACGGACTGACCGGACCGGCAACCGGTTGCAACGCACCTGAGGCGAACGGCGCGGCCACCGCTGCCGATGGGTGCATGGTGCGCATCGCGGGGGACCGTGGCCGGGCTTTCGGCAAGAGCCGGCCGCGCTTCAAGAGCATTTTTGTGGCCACGGGTGCGCCGCCAGGATGCAAGGCACTGCGCTGTGCGGGCGGGATGCCCTCGCGGTCCTGTCGGGACCGGCGGTGGGACTGGACTATCATTGCCTGCCCCCCCTGGCCTTCGGGTCTGAGGCAATCCCTCGGCCCCGCCCGAGTCTGTGAAGGTGCCGATGTCCGGCGAAAGACAACCCGTTCTGATGTGCCCACCGACCCACTTCGGGGTCGACTACGTGATCAACCCCTGGATGGAGGGCCATGTCGGCCGCGCCCGCCAGCCGGTGGCCCAGCGCCAATGGCAGGCGTTGCACGGCATCCTTCAGGAGCTTGCCGACGTCCACCTGGTGCAGCCGGCGGTGCATCTGCCGGACATGGCCTTCGTGGCCAACGCCGGGCTGGTGTGCGAGGACGTGTTCGTTCCATCGGTGTTCCACGTGCCGCAGCGTGCCGGCGAGGTGCCCCACTTCGTCCGCCACTTCGAGCAGGGCGGCTTCCAGGTCGTCCACCTGCCCGAGGACCAGCATTTCGAGGGTGAGGGCGATGCGATGTTCTGGCCCGATGAGGGGGTGCTCTGGGCCGGCTACGGTGTGCGGAGTTCGCTCGAATCACACCGCTTGCTGGGCGATATCTTCAAGGTCGAGGTGGTCAGCCTGAGGCTGATCGATGCCCGCTTCTACCACCTGGACACCTGCTTCGTACCGCTGCCGGACCGCCGGGTGATGTACTACCCCGCCGCGTTCGATGAGGCTTCGCTTCAGACCATCCGCCGCCATGTCCCGGCTGACCGGCGGATCGAAGTGAGCGAGGCCGATGCCATGCGCTTCGCCTGCAACGCGGTGCGCATCGGCCGTCACCTCGTGGCTCACCACGTCTCCGATGAGCTGAAAGGGCGCCTGGCCGACTCCGGCTACACGGTGCACACCACGCCGCTGGATGAGTTTCTGCTGGCCGGGGGCGCAGCCAAATGCCTCACGCTGCTGCTTGGGCAGCAGGTGCCGGCGCCCAGCGCCCGCCGCGCGGCCTCGAGCATCCGCGACACCGAGGTGGCGATGAGCGGTCACCTGCTCGATGCGGGGCTGATGACCCGCGCGCTGGATACGGTGACCGAACTGGGCGGCAGCTTCCGCATCGCGCAGTTCCAGGCCGGCCAGCGACGGGAGCAGGCCTCGAACGCCCGTATCCGCGTCAGTGCGCCCGGCGGCGAACGGCTGGACACGATCGTCAACCGGCTGATGGCCCTTGGCGCCAAGCTTGCCGATGAGCAGACCGATGCCCGCCTGGAAACCGTCACCGAGGATGGCGTGGCGCCGGACGAGTTTCTCTCGACCACCATCTACCCCACGGAGGTGCGCATCCGCGGCCGGTGGGTACGCGCCACGCATCAGCGCATGGATGCGGTGCTCGTGGTCGATGATGGCGATGAGCCGGCCGTCCGCTGCGCCCTGATGCGGGACCTGAAGCGAGACGAGAAGGTCGTCTGCGGCGTCGGAGGCGTGCGAATCCGCGCTACGCCGGCCACCACAGACGGCCGCCACGGCTTTACCTTCATGAGCGCGGCGGTATCCAGTGAGCGGCGGGTCGAGGTCCAGATCGACAACCTGGCCTGGGAGATGCAGCGCATCCGGTCGCGCGGCGGGAAGGTGCTCGCCGTCGCCGGGCCGGTGGTCATCCACACCGGCGGAGGCCGGCACCTGGCCAGGCTCATCCGTGAACGCTATATCCATGGTCTGCTGGCCGGCAACGCCCTGCCCGCGCACGACATCGAGATGAACCTCTACGGCACCTCGCTGGGGGTGGACCTGAAGCGCGGCGTGGCGGTGCACGCCGGACACCAGCACCACCTGCGCGCCATCAACAGCGTGCGGAAGGCCGGCTCGATCCGGGCCGCGGTCGAGCAGGGCGTGATCACCGCCGGCGTTATGTACGAGTGCATCCGCAACGAAGTGCCCTTCGTCCTGGCCGGCTCGATCCGCGATGATGGCCCGCTGCCCGAGACGCTGATGGACCTGCTCGAGGCCCAGCGCCAGTACGCCCGCATGGTCGAGGGCGCGGACATGATCCTCATGCTCAGCTCGATGCTGCACGCCATCGGCACCGGAAACATGACCCCCGCGGGCGTGCGGCTGGTATGCGTGGACATCTCCCCGGCGGTGGTGACCAAACTGGCCGATCGGGGCAGCCTCGAGTCCACCGGCATCGTCACCGACGTGGGCCTGTTCCTGCACCTGCTGGCCGCCCGCCTGTGCGACGGCACGCCCTGATCCCTACAGCGACCGTCACCGCGGGCATATTCGGAACCAATGCACTGATGATCCTCGCCGTGCCGGCCTGCTGAGTGGCCGATTGTTGGCGAGGGCGTACAATACTTCGCTTCCGGGCAGGTTTGGCAAGACCCCCCGTTGTGCTGCCTTTATCTTGCGAGATGCGGGCCTTGTGTTGGCCAGGTCGCCGCCGGAAGCCGCCCTCGCGGGCTTCGGCCTCCGCAAGCCCGGCAGCGCCGGCCAACGGGATGCGCAACCGCGCGTGCAGGAGCCGATCCGCGCGGCCGGTCGCCCGACCGCCACCTGCCTCACGATCCCCGCCAGTTGGAGTGTTCCATTCGCGATGAGTGACGCTGCGGCTTCGTTGCAACCTACCCCCGCCCCCGCTTACGACAGGCGCCTGTTCTTCCTGGCGATGGTGTTTGCCGTCGTCACGTTCATCCTCGTGGCCTCGGGCGGGCTGGTCACCAGCCGCCACGCGGGCATGGCCGTGCCCGACTGGCCCACCAGCTTCGGTCGCTGGCTGCTGCTGCCGGTGTGGCTGTGGTCGGACCTGGCGATCATGCTCGAGCACAACCACCGCCTCAAGGGCGCGGTGGGTGGCCTGCTGGCCATCGC
>PUMS01000429.1 GCA_003551485.1 Phycisphaeraceae bacterium
ATGGTGCCCGTGCCGCAGACCAGGCGGTTGAGCGTGAGCACCTGCGCCCGGGTCAGGCCCATCGCGGCGGCGGCGTCACCGCCTTCCCCAAGACCCAGCTTGGCCGCGAGCTTCTCACCGAGCGTCCATGCGTTGAGCAGGAAGCTGAGGTCCATGGCCGCCGGCAGGGCGGCGACGATGCGCTCCAGGGCCTGCTCATCGGCGCCCCGCGCGGCCAGGTACTGCTCAAAGGTCTGGGCGTCCGGTGCCACGCGGCCTTCGGCATCCGGCATGGGCACTTGCAGCGTGCCGCGGCCGCCGACGTACTCGATGATGTCGCGGACCTGGGCCTCGCTGTAGCCCAGCGCCTTCAGCGCCGGGCGCAGCGACTGGTTGGCGATCTTGAAGTAGCCGCCGCCGGCCAGCTTCTTGAACTTGACCAGGGCGAAGTCCGGCTCGACGCCCGTGGTGTCGCAGTCCATCAGCAGGCCGATGGTGCCGGTGGGCGCGATGACGGTGGTCTGGGCGTTGCGGTAGCCGTAGCGCCGGCCCATCTCCAGGGCCTGGTCCCAGGCCAGCCGCGCCCGGTCATCAAGGTGCTCGGCCCCATCCAGCCCGCCCCAGGGGCCGGGGTCGCGCAGGGCCGAGGCATCGATCGGCACCGGCGCGATGTCCAGTTCCTCGTAGGGGCCCGGCTCGTGGCGCCGGGCCGCCACCGGGTCGCGCGGCACGCCGTAGGCCGCGCGGCGATGGTTGCGGATCACACGCAGCATCGGCTCGCGGTTGGCCGCGTAGGCCGGGAACGGGCCCAGCTCGGCCGCCATCTCCGCGCTGGTGGCGTAGGCGCGGCCGGTGAGGATGGCCGTGATGCTGGCGCAGATGGCGCGGGCCTGGTCGCAGTCGTAGGGGATGCCCGCCTGCATCAGCATCGCGCCGATGTTGGCATGGCCCAGGCCCAGCGTGCGGTACTCGTAGCTGCGCCGGGCGATCTGCTCGCTGGGGAAGGCGGCCATGAGCACGCTGATCTCGAGCACGATCGTCCACAGCCTGCTGGCGTGCTCGAGGCCGTCGATGTCGAACCTTCGCGTGTCGGCATCGTAGAACCGCAGCAGGTTCAGCGAGGCCAGGTTGCAGGCGGTGTCATCCAGGAACATGTACTCGCTGCACGGGTTGGAGGCATTGATCCGGCCGCCCTGCGGGCAGGTGTGCCACTGGTTGATCGTCGTGTCGAACTGGATGCCCGGGTCGGCGCACCGCCACGCGGCGTAGCCGATCTGGTCCCACAGCTTTCGTGCCGGCAGCGTGCGGGCCACCTGGCCGTCGGTGCGGCGGTGAAGCGCCCAGTCGCCGTCGGCATCGAGCACTTCGAAGAAGCGGTTGTCGATGCGCACCGAGTTGTTGCTGTTCTGGCCGCTGACGGTGTAATAGGCCTCTCCGTTGAAGTCGTAGTCGAGCTTCAGGCCCAGCGCTTCGGCCGTCTGCTTCTGCTCATCGCCCAGGTGCTTCATGCCTTCGACCATGGCGGCGACCTTCAGTTCCTCGCGGACCTTCCAGTTGATGAAGTCCTCGACGTCGGGGTGGTCGAGGTCCAGGCACACCATCTTGGCCGCGCGTCGGGTCGTGCCGCCGCTCTTGATCGCCCCGGCGGCACGGTCGCCGATGCGCAGAAAGCTCATCAGGCCCGAGCTGCGCCCCCCGCCCGAAAGCGGCTCGCCCTCGGCGCGCAGGGAGGAGAAGTTGGTCCCCGTGCCCGAACCGTACTTGAACAGCCGTGCCTCGCGGACCCAAAGGTCCATGATGCCGCCATCGTTGACCAGGTCATCGCCGATCGACTGGATGAAGCAGGCATGGGGCTGAGGGTGGGTATAGGCATCCTCAGCGCGGCGGGGCCGGCCGGTGTGCGGGTCCACGCAAAAATGCCCCTGCGCCGGCCCACTGAGGCCGTAGGCCCAGTTCAGCCCGGTGTTGAACCACTGCGGGCTGTTGGGCGCGGCCATCTGGTGCAGCATCATGTAGCACAGCTCATCGTAAAACGCCTGGGCATCGGCCGGCGTGTCGAAATAGCCGTGCTTCTCTCCCCAGTACCGCCAGCAGCCGGCGAGGCGGTGGATCACCTGCCGCGCTGACCGCTCCGGGCCGGTGACCTGCCGGCCCTGCTCATCGAGCATGGGTCGGCCATCGGCCTCGGTCTGGGGCACCCCGGCCTTTCGGAAGTACTTGCTGACCATGATGTCGGTGGCAAGCTGCGACCAGTCGGCGGGGACCTCGGCATCCTCCATGGCGAAAACGACCGATCCATCGGGGTTCTGGATGCGGCTGGCTCGGCGCACCCACTGGACCGAGTCGAACACGTCCTTGTCCGGGCTGGTGAATCGTCGCGGGATCTTCATCGTAAGGGTCCTTCCTGTGTAACTTTACGGGCCAATCCGGGGCCGGTCGATCCTCCCCTGCCGACCCCTCACGCATCTTCCTGCACCCCCGTTGGCCTCCCCCATCGGCCGCGGGTCCCGACCCCCGTTGCGTCCCCCGTCTTTCCGGGGGACTCCCGGGGGGGGTAAGGCCGTCGCGCTGCGGTGGCAGCGCGGCGGCGGTGGTTCGGCGGCTGGTGGACCTGCCCGCCCTCCTTGGTCAGGCCGTGGCCGGCCGGGCAGGTCCACCCCGCCTCTTCCGTGCGTGCGCCGTCATCCGTGCCGGCACCCGATCTCCTTACCGGGCTGTCAACCGTGGGCACCTCCATGCCCCGCCACGGCACACTGCCGGGCGGTCCGCCACCGGGTTCTTCCGTGAACCACGGCGACGGCACATCCGTGAGACGACTCGTTGTTCAATCCACACGCGGCAGGGTCAGCCCCGCCTGGTCCTGGTACTTGCCGCCCTTGTCGGCGTAGGAGACCGCGCAGGTGCGGTCGGCCTTGAGAAACAGCATCTGGGCGATGCCCTCACCGGCGTAAATCTTCGCCGGCAGGGGGGTGGTGTTGCTGATCTCGAGCGTCACCTTGCCCCGCCACTCGGGCTCGAGGGGGGTGACGTTGACGATGATGCCGCAGCGGGCGTAGGTGCTCTTGCCCACGCAGATGGCCAGCACGTCACGCGGAATGTGCATGATCTCGACCGTCTCGGCCAGGGCGAAGCTGTTGGGCGGGATGATGACGTGGTCGCGGCCGGTCTGGTTCAGGTCGACGGTGACGAACAGGTCCTCATCGAAGCGCTTGGGATCGACCACCGCCTGCCCGCCGCTGGGCGCGGTGGGGGTGAAGATCTTGAACACGCGGCCGACGCGGACATCGTACCCGTAGCTGCTGACACCGTAGCTGATCCGCCCGGCCCGCTTCTGGCTCTCGTTGAACGGCTCGATGCCGACCAGTTCCCGAATCTGTGTGTCGCAAAGAACGCCCATGTCTCAAACTCCTGGCCGCCCCCTCTTGCCTCCCGCACCTGCGTCTGCGAGCCGCTCGACTCACGACGCCCACCATTCTAACCCCTACATCTTGTGGCGCCAAGTGCCCGGCCTCACATTATCTGGGGTTTCCTGGCCCTTCTGGCCCCAACCCCGGCACACGGCGAGGCTTATCGAAATGAAATTTTTTTCGCCCATCCCGCCGCCGGCAAGTGCGCGACAGCCCAGCAACACCTGCCGTCAGGTTTTCCACCGCGCCGGAGGCCGTCCGATGAGGAAACCGGGCTTCGCGCGGGCGGATCGGGGGGGGCTGTGGCTGCTGTG
>PUMS01000017.1 GCA_003551485.1 Phycisphaeraceae bacterium
AGCCCGGCAAAAGCAAAAAGGAAAACGAAAATGAAAAGAATCGACGAAATCAATCATAGGGCTAGGGTTATCAGGTCACTACAAAAAGACCTGGACGAGGTTCCGGAACTTGACAAAAGAGAACAGGAAGAGATCAAAAAATTAATTAAAGGATATAAAACAGAAATACGTGAACTCGAAAAGAATAACCAATAACCCCACCCGCCGGGCGGGGGAGCCCGGCGGAACCGGGAAACAAAGCAAAGAAAGGAAGTAAATATGAAACCTAAAATGATAGGAACAGTATTGCCTACGGGAAAAAGCTTGCGAGCGGATGCACGATACGCAACGGCGATGGATAAGGAAAAAAGACAAGCGGCGGCAATCCTTGGCCTGGACGCATACACAATCGAGGAAACAGTCCTAGAAACAAGATATTGGAAAGACTCAAAAACATATGCGATCATCGGGCAAGATAACAAAGCCAAATGGTTTGAAGCACGAGCCGACGGAGATTACAGGATTTAACAAACACAGTGCCGGGAGCGAAAACAAACAAAAGGAACTGAACAATGAAAAACGAATCATTATACAAACTAGCCGGAATGATCTTTGCAGGCGGCAAATACACACCTGCAGAATGGGAAAAAAAGACAGGGATTAACCCGGCCAACGTTCCGGGAATAAGATTAGACAAGGGCGGAAAGTGTTGGTGGACAACGTCAGCAGAAAAAAGATTCCAGGTCCATATCAAAAAAACCAAGCAAGCCTGGCACCGGCTGGGAATTGACGCATAAACAACAGAAGGACTCAACCAATGCAAACACTAGGATTAGTAATCTTCTGGACGCTCGCAGTGGCGGTTTTCGCGTCGCTGGCAATACAAGGCTACTGCCTGACGGCGGCGATCCTTGAAGACCGGGAAAAACGGAAAAAAAAAGGCAATTTGAGGCTAAATCGCGCGGACCCAGGCCGTATATTCGTATATGCGAATAAGCGAATATCCCCCTCCCCCGGAGCTGTCGCGACTAGTTTCCGGCGGCGGCGGCACAGGGAACACGGGTAAAGACATATTTTGACACGATTACATTACTACAGATAATTTATGGTTAGACTTGACAAAGTGATATCAAATGCTATAGTAATAATATAAAAGACAACGGCAGCGACAAGAGTGCCCGGCGAACTGAAGGCCGGGCGAAAAACAAAACAAAAAATGGAGATCGGAAAAATGATAACACTGGAAAAAATAAGAGAGCATAGCCGTGAAAACGGCTTTGCAGACAAAAATGCCATCGATTTCGCCATCTTTAATGGCGGAGTCTGGGTTTTGCTTGAAGAGGGGGAAAAATTAGAGTGGGTCTTTTCTGACTCACTCGAAGAGTGGGAAAAAAGAATCAATCCAAAAGGAGAAAGAAAATGAAACCAATTGTATACGAAGATTTCCTGGAAGGACAAGACGAAGTCCGCGCCTGGGCGGAGGAAAACATCCGAATCAAAGGCGGGCGCATAATCGCGTCCGTAAGTTATGGAAGCAGTCGACCCGGGGTTGAACCCGGATTTGAAGCTCACGCCTTCGCGGCGTGGGTGAAACTCGGCGCTGAAGGCTTTCGAGCCAACATCGCCGAAGATTCAGCGCAGCAAGGAGAGGAGGGCCGGCGGGTCGATATGGCAATGGCCGCGGCCCGGGTGGGTCAGGCCATGTATAATGGCAAGCTGCCCGAAGACTTCGGGAAGTGGATGCGGAGGACCATCTTAATGGGATGGTCCAGGGAAGTAAATCCGCTTCCCTTAGTCCGCGACATGATTCGTGAATTCGGAGTAAACTTAAACGGCCACGGGCACTACACTTGCCTGTAGCCACTGGGGGTAGGACGTGTCCCGGCCCCCACCTTACTAAACCAAACTAAAAATCCCAAAGAGGATTGCAGGAAAGCCCTGCATCGAAAGTCGAAAGACAAGTAGATGTGGGGCTTTTTTTTGGATTAAATCAAATAAAAAAACGAAAAATGGAGACAAGAAAATGAAATTCACCAAAAAAGAACTGCAGAAGGTTGTTAAGGGATACAATTCCACGAATGCGGCAAAGGCCGCGGTCCCTATCCTGGCGGCGATCAAGCTCGAACAAGATGCAAATAAGCGGACTGCGACAATAACCGACATGGAAACGGAATTATTTTTTACCTTTGAAGGCGGAGGGGAAGCCGAGCTGGCTTTGATTCCCGGCGACGCGATCAAGGCGGCGGCAAAGGCCATTAAGGCGACGGATGAATTGGAAATAACCCGGGCTGATGGCGACAAGGTAGAAATAAAATATAATGGGATTTGCAAGACGATCGAAATATTCGACATCGAAGAATACCCGGCCGGGATCAAGCCGCTGGATCAGGGTCTGGAAATAAAAGACGCGGCATTTTTTGATAAACTGGAGAACTGTTTTAATTACAGTTCACGCGACGAAACGCGATATGCTTTGCAGTCTGTTTTGCTGGAATCCGATAGTTTGGTTTCAACCGACGGCCGCCGGTTGTTACGGGCGGAAACCTGCAAGCTAAAGCTAGGCATAAAATCCAACATTATTATCCCGGCAACTGCGAGAAAAGCGCTCCGATGTCTCGATAAAAAAACGATCAAATATATTAATGCTGCCGATATTCCCGGCAAAATAGCAATCCAGTTTTCAGATCAAGAATTGACGGTAAAATTCGACGGATTAAATGGCGCTTATCCCAATTACGGACAAGCAATCCCAAGCGAAAAAGGAATGGAAAACTTTTTGGTTTTCGGCGCTTGCGATATTGATAAATTACAGGCAATCGCCAATGGACTAAATCGGCGTGAATTAAATTCTTCTCATTTTAACTTTAGACGTCGGGATGATGGAAGAGTAAGTCTCGCTTCTCCCCATCAGGAGCCGGGAATAGATTGTCCCCTGGACGATGCAATCTATACGTTAGATGATGAGATTGTATTAAACATTGATTTCCTAATCGATTCAGCGAAGGCCGGCATATTAAAATATAAAATAAAAGACCCGAGAACGCCACTGCGTGGAACGAGCGGAGATTATATGACTGTTATAATGCCGCTAAAGAAAAGATAAAAAGATCGGGCCGGGGGCGAAAAAGCCCCCGGCAAACTCAACTAAACAAATGGAGATAAGAAAATGATCACAGTACTAAAGGCAGCCAAAAACTTTGTCAAGCACATTGAAGACCTTCCGGACGACACAGAAAAGTGTCGTATTCTAAAGATGTCGCTGAACAATCGACCGGGTGAAAAATTAATTGAAGCTATCGCTAAAGCTGAAGGCAAAAAAAGATATTTTAACATCAGCGAAAAATGGGGCGACCCGGTCGAGGTCACTCCGGAGGATTACAAGGATCAGGCGGCGGTTTTCGGGGTCGCCGAGCCTGAAGTCGAGGAACGGGAAGACGGCCTGTACATCGACGGCGAGCAGGTCGCTGAGGTTGTCGAGGACTAGCCGGGCGGGCAATCCCGGCAATTTTTAATCGTTTTCTGTAAGGCGACTTGATATTAAAATTAATATCATTATATTAAATAATATACCGGCAATGGAGGTTGCTAAAAATGAAAAAAAAGAACTTTATTTCAGAGAATGAAATCTATCTAATGATGAGAAAGCGAGCGGATCGAGACCGAAAACGGCGCGAGCTGATAGTCGGCAAACCAAAACACATAACTTAT
>PUMS01000454.1 GCA_003551485.1 Phycisphaeraceae bacterium
ATGAGTTCTGTTCAGCATGGGCGCGGCGGGCCGTTACCACGGTCCGTCCGCCCTTTTTTCAACCCCCCATCGGGAAAGGGCGCAAGATGAAAACCACCGCACTGCTGGGCGTGCTCGCTCTCGGTATCGGGATCGGCTGCACTGCGATGACGCACGAGGTGCGCGCCGATTTCGACATCCGCAACAGTGAGCTGCTCACCGAGTTCACCACCGATGTGCCGGCTGCGGATGACTTCGCGGACGCCACCCTGTCGCTGCGCTTCATCGATGTCCGGCCGCTGCGCGGCGGGGCGAAGGGCAGCCTCATCGTCCAGCTTCAGCGCCGTGAGGGTCAGTGGGCGGCCGAAGGGCACTACGCCGCGGCCGACTACAACCAGCGCAGCCGCCACCGCAGCGTCGAGATCGAGTCGATCAAACTCGACGGCGACAGCGTGCGCGGCGAGGTGAGTGTCATCATCGGGCCCGACAGCCCCCGGCCGCGCGTCGATGGCTTTCCCCACCCCGAGGACCGCTACCGACTCAGCTTCGCGGGCACCATCGGCGATGACCTGCTGCCCTATCAGCCCGACACCATGGCCTCCATGTCGCCGTGGCGCAAGGATGTGCCGCGCTACGGCGGCCGGCTCATCGAGGGCAGCTACGAAGGCACGCTCACCGGCCCGATGCCCGGCGGGGCTGATCTCGAGGAGAAGTCAGTCAGCGGCCGCATCGACGGCGGCATGAACCATGCGCCCGTGCCCGCTCGGTGGGGCGCCAGCGGCAACACCGTGGTCCGCCCGGCCGAGGGCGGTGGGATGAAGGTGCTGGCACGGCTCTCGCCCACGCGCGTGGCCGATGGCCACCAGGCCCACGCCGAGCTGCGCTTCGCCGAGGCGCAGGACTGGCGGCAGTGGGATGGCCTGCGCATCACGCTCGGGGCGCACACGCGGCGGGAGGATGCCGCCGTGGGCATCAGCATCAAGGAGGCCGATGGGGTCTGGTACGCGGTCGATGGCGGGGCGATGCTCACCGGCCGCGAGGCAAGCTACATCGTGCCTTTCAAGGACTTCCGCGGCGGCACGGGCGGGACGTACTTTCTCGATGTCGATGCCATCGACCGCATCCAGGTCGGTGTGAACAACCCCCACGGTGTGGGCGATGTCGAGTTCACGGTGAAGAAGCTCGAGCTGGTGCGCTGGGGGGAGGGCTTCGGCGCCCCTCCCGGCGAGGTGGTCAGCATCCGCGTGGACACCGACACGGTGGTGTCGTTCAACGGCGCCGATGAGGTGCCCAAGGGCCTGTTCGGCTTCCACGATGTGGGCGAGAGCAACCCGCGCCAGCCGCGAGAGGGCGAGGAAGACTACATCGAGCACATCCGCATGCTCAACCCCGGCTCGCTGCGCCCGCTGACGCACGTGGGCTTCGGCGGCCGGCGCATCGGCGCCGAGGAGGCCGAGGAGATCATCCAGCAGCGCCTCGCCGAGCGCCAGGAGGAGCCCGATGACGTCTTCTACCGCCGCGCCAAGGCCGGGAACGCGGTGGACAAGGTCGTGTGGTGCCACACGATGGACCTTTGGGCGCGGCCGGTGTGGATGGATGAGGGCATCGAGACCACCGCGCAGCGCGTGGGCGCCTTCTACAGCCGCCTGGCGGCGCGGGCCTGGGTGCCGGGCGATGATTACAACATGCTTCGCCGACTCGAGGTCTGGAACGAGCCGTTCATGTGGGGCCGCCACTTCAACATGGGCCACATGAACCCGCCCGGCCGCAAGGCCTGGGAAGACCCCACGCAGTGGGGCTACATCCCCGGCCACGTCGGCAGCCTGGCGTGGGCCGAGATCTTCCTGGCCGCCGCCGAAGGCGCCCGGTCGGTCAACGAGCACGTCCAGCTCGGCGGCCCCTCCGCCCCGGCGCTCAACAGTGATGACTACGGCGTGCTCGAGAACCACGTGATCCCGATCCTGGACAAGACCGCCGAAGAGCTCGACTTCATCACCGAGCACCACTACGGCGGCTTCCGCCAGTCGTTCGCCGCCAGCTACGAGGTGGTCACCGCCTACATGGACACGCGCCACAACCGGCGGCTGCCCATCTTCAACACCGAGACCAACGACCTCGGCGGCAACTCGCTGGACAAGGCCCACTACAACATCGAGGACATCCTCGCCTGCATCATGGTCTCGCGCGACAAGGCCCGCGGCCGGGCGCTGCACGCGATGTGGAACGGCTACCTTCGCGACCAGGGCGAGGTCCACGCCTACCGCATCATGAGCACGCTGCGCGGCCGCGTGCTCGATGTCGAGACCAGCGATGCCGGCATCATGACCGTGGCCGCCACGCCCGAGGAGGGCGAACTGGTGGTGTTCATGTTCAACAACACCAACTTCGAGCGCGAGATCGACCTCGATCTGGGCGACCGCGCCTGGGCCCTTTCCGAGACCAAGCAGCTCGAGGGCGAGACGATTGTCGCCGGCGAGCGTGCCGAGGACATCGAAGGTGCCCAGGTCCGCGAGGCCACCGGCCGCACCGAGCTGCGCACGATCGAGCTCGATGACCCGGCCGAGGGCAGGATGCGCGTGGCGATGCCCTCGCGTTCGGCCCTTCGGCTGACGCTGAAGCTCGACGGCTACGAGCCGGGCAACAAGCGCCGCATCGAGCAGCACTTCACCGACGTGGTGCTCGGGCGGGTCAAGCCGCAGGAGCCGGTCAGCGGGCGCATCGTCTGGCGCAACGATGGACCCGAGGGGGCCAAAGCGGCCACGCTGCGGGTGGTCACCGCCCACGTGCACCGCGGCGAGGCGGTGGTGGCGATCAACGGCCACCGCATCGAGCTGCCCTGGTCGACCTCCAACCGCGGCGGTGCTGCGGTCGTGCAGGAGATTCCCATCGACCCGGCCATCCTCCGCCAGGACAGCCGCATCGAGTTCCGCAGCGTCAATCCCGAGCAAAGCAACGGCTTCAACGTCTACATGGCCTCGATCAACATCGAGCGCTGATGTCCGCGCATCGGCGCTGATGGGCCGGTACCAATGGCCGGCACAGGAGTATCGACAATGCAGAAGCTGCTTGGACCGATCCGCATCCTCATCGCCGCCGGCGCCCTGCTGCTGGGCGGCATGACCACTGCCGCGGCCGATGCCGGTGTGACCGTCACCGGCCGCACAATGTCGTTCAACGAGGCCACCGAGGTGCCGGTGGGCATGTTCGGCGTCCACGCCACGCCCCTGGATGAGCGGCGCATCCGCGAGTGGGGCGTCGAGGCCGTGCGGGTGATCCATCACAACCCCAGCGGCCGGCCGATGATCCCCGGTGAGGCGCGGCAGGCGCCGCCGGGCATCAACATGATCGTCGAGTGCTTCTTCGACCGATACCAGCCGGCGCTGATGCTCACCGACCGCGACCGCTGGCGGCAGCGCCTCGAGGAGCTTGCCCGCAGCTACGGCGAGAACGCGCGCGACACCGGCCACACCCATCATGTTGAGTTCTGGAACGAGCCGTTCCTGAACTGGGCCACACGGCCGGGGGTCAACTACGATCACCGCTGGTACGAGGTTGATGAGGCCGAGGAAGGCAAGCCCATGCGCATCCGCGGCCAGGATGAGCCGGTCGAGCACCTTGTCTGGTCGCGACAGGTCCGCACCGTCGAGGCCGCCAGCGGCAACCTCTCGCCGCAGGCCTACCTCGCCCACAGCCACGTCGGCCACCGCCGCGAGGTTGGCGAAGAGTTCGAGTTCCGCGGCCGGCGCTACCGCAACGAGCAGATGTGGTGGGGCCGCGACCCCACGCAGAACCACTACTGGTCGGGCAAGCAGAACCGGGCCTACTACCACCAGATGCTCGAGGTCTTCGCCCCGGCACTGAAGGAGGCGAATCCGGACGTGCAGCTCGTGGTCGGCTGGGACTTTCACATCCAGAGCCACGGCTGGGAGGCCTGGCGGGTGCTCTACAAGCCGCTGATCGACCAGTTCATCGATTACATCGACGGCATCACCGAGCACCACTATGGCGGTGACACCCGCATGGTCGCCGGCGCCTATGAGACGGTGTACGCCTACGCCAAAGGCACCCACGGCAAGGCGCTTAAGTTCTACAACACCGAGGCCGGCGGCATGCTCGATCCCCAGCAGCCGGGCAACCCGCGGACGCGCGCGGCGGGCGACCCGGTCACCGCCGCCCGCGGCGGGATGACCTACACCCTGCGCGACATCCTGCACCTGCTCGATGTCAGCCCGGACAAGGCCGTCGCCCGTGCCGCCCACGAGGCGCACGCCTGGGGCGGCGGCGGCGATGAGTTCGCCTTCCGCATGTTGCGGCCGCTGCGCGGGCGGCTGATCCAGGCCACCAGTGCCGACCCCGGCATCTGGGTGGTGGCCAGCCTCAACGCCGACAACCAGCTCGCCGCGGTGATCTTCAACGACACCACCGTCGTTCACCGCACGCCCGTGCGCATCGATGCCCCGCAGGGCATGACGATCACCGGCGGCACCCGGCTGGACGTGACCAGCGAATCCGACCGCCTGAAGATGACCGAGCAGCCGATCGAGGCCTCCGGCGAGGGCTGGTCGAGCGTGATCCGGCCGCCTGCCAAGGGCGCGGTAACGCTGGTGTTCGACCTCGAAGGCGAGCCGCCGGCCGGCCCGCAGGTGTACATGACCCAGCACGTCAGCGGTCAGACGCACAACCACCTCCGCCCCGGCGAGCAGGTCGAGCTCGAGATCGACATCCCCGCCGAGCGGCTCGAGGCCGCCACGGAAGCGAAGCTGCGCCTGGTCTACGGCTGGAGCGCCGGCCGCGCCCGCATCGAGCTCAACGGCGAGCCCATCGAGCGCGAGACGACCCACTCATGGGTCAACCAGCAGTCGATCCCCGTCGAACTGCTCCGCGAGCGCAACCGCCTGGTGGTGCGCTGTCCCGAGGGCGACGGCGGCGCATTCGACCTCAACGCCGCGAGCCTGATCGTCGTCGAGCAGCGGTGAACCGTAACGGCGTCTGCAAATGCGATTGCGCGTCAGACGTCGCCGGCCGTCCGTGCATTGGGCGCTTCGCCTGCGCTGCGCGGCGGCCCGGCATGCGGCGCGGCGGCAGGGAACCCTGAAGGAGTCATGCCATGACAAGCCACACCCGTATCCTCTGCGTCCTGGGCATCCTTGGCGGCCTTGCCGCGACCGCCGTGGCTCAGCCCGGTGAGCATTTCACGCGCGCTGAGCGCGATGGTTACCCCATCGTCGAGCTGCCCGAGCACCTGACCAACCCATGGCCCGAGGCGCTCGAGCAGGCGTTTCTCGAGCGCGTGCGCGCCTCCATCGAGCACAACGCCAACCCGCGAAGCTACGGCAACAAGTTCTTCGAGAACGAAAAATCCTCCTACCCCCGCGCGATGATGGACTTTCTCGCGGGCAACCGCGAGCGGGCGCTGGCGTTTCTCCAGGCCGAGGATGTCAACCGCGACTGGCACCGCCACACCGAGGGCATCGACTTCTTCGCCAGCTTCACGCTCAAGAACCAGATGCGCAAGTACTTCCTGTTCGGCCCGTACATGGAGCCGGCCTACGTGCAGCGCATGCACCGCGGGGCCACCGCGTGGACCGAGCGCGACCCGCTGCGGCGGCCGCACCATGCCTTCGACCCCGAACAGCAGGGCCGGGGCTGGACACCGGTGGCGCGCAACAGTTGGGCCGACATCCGCGGCACGGACAACCTCCGCTTCATGCGCGACACCAGCATCTACCTCATGGCCGAGGAAACCGGCAACGAGCAGACCCGCCAGACGGTGTTGCGCCGGCTGCGCTACGAGGTGTGGGCCATGTACCACATCGGCATGGGCGAGTGGGACAGCGAGAACTACCTCGGCCACTCGTTCCAGCCGTGGATGAACCTCTACGACTTCGCCGCGGATGAAGATGTCAAGCTGCTGGCCAAGGCGGCGCTGGACTGGATGAGTGCCGCGGCGGCGGTCAAGTACTGGCGCGGCGGCTTCAACGGCCCGACCAAGCGCGATTACTACCATCCCGGCGCCTGGCGCGTGCCCGCAGCGCGTACCTGGGGCATCTATTACGGCGGCCCCGTGCCCAATCCCAACCCCGACTACGATGACATCTTCACCATCACCAGCGCCTACCGCCCGCCCCCGGCGGTGGTGGCCCTGGGGCAGAACGACTTTGCCCGGCCGGTCGAGTTGCTGATGTCGCACCCGCCCTACGGCCACTACTTCAACCAGCGTGGTGCCGAGCGGCCCGACGCCTTCGAGACGCAGTACATCGCCCGCACCTATCAGCTCGGCACGCTGCCCACGGGCAACATCGGCGATGCCAACGGCTTCAAAATGATCGCGGCCAACGCTGAGCGTGGCGTGGACTACGTCATCGCCGGCAGCGGCAACCGGCCTCATCGTATCGTCACCACGACCAACGGCCGCGACAGCGTCGGCCAGTATCGCAACCTGGTGCTGTTCCATAACGGCGATGCCGGGGCCGATGTCCACTTCTTCCTGCCCCGCAGCGCCCGCATCGAGCGCGAGGATGGCCGCATCTTCATCCGGTTGCAGGACACCTGGCTGGCCCTGACCCCGTTCAACGCCCGGTGGCAGGGGCGCAACGATCAGGCTACCGAGCGCATCGCCCAGGATGGCCGCGGCTATCCCGATGACATGATCGCCACGTTGCGCGGCACCGGGCAGGGCGCTTCATGCGGCTTCGCCCTCGAGGTCGGCGAGGCCGACAGCCACGGCAGCTACGACCGTTTCAAGGAGGCGGTGCTGGCCCGGTCGAAGCTCGAACGGCTCGATGGCGCGAAGGTCCGATACACCGGCGGCGACGGCGCCACGGTGGCGGTGCGGCCGGGCGATGGCCTGCCGCACGTCTGGCGAAACGGCGAGCGGCACGACTGGGATGACCACTTCGACCAGTATCGGCCGACCGATGGAGGCGAGGTGCCCATCCGCCAGGGCTGGAAGGAAGGCCGCTTCCGCGTCGAGGCCGGCGGCTGGGTCTTCGAGGGCGCGCTCGATGAAGACGGCCGCTACAGCTTCACCAACCGCCGCGTGGACTGATGGGTCTGGCCGGCTTGCCCGGGCCTGCATCTGCAAGCCAGATCATGCCGCCGGCTATGTTGCGTCCACCATGGCCGGCCGACACGGGGATGTGGTGAGTGGGCGCGGCGGGGCTGCGGCGTCTTTCACGGGGTGGCGCCGTGCTTGGGCCCGGGGGGATGTGGGGCGGCTGCATCATGCAAGAGATCGACCTCTGCGCGTGTGTCAACGGTGACAAGGCGGCGTGGGATGCGCTGGTGGAGCGGTATGCGCCGGTCATCCTGGCCGCCGTCTGCCGCGCGCTGCGCCGCCACGGGGATGACCCGGCCGTGCAGGACGTGGTGCAGGAGGTTTTCGTCCGCCTGGTGAAGGATGACTATCGGCTGCTGCGCCGCTTCGACCCCCAGCGGGCGAGCCTCTCGACGTGGCTCTCGATTGTGGCCCGCAGCACGGCGATCAGCAGCACCCGCGCGCGGCGGGTGGCGACGGTGTCGCTGGAGGAAGCCGCCGCCGCGGCCACCCCCGCCCCGCAGCCGGACTTGGATGTCGCCGAGGATGCCTCGACGCTCGATCGGCTGGATATCCCCCCTGACCTGCTGCCTGAGCGTCAGCGTCTGATCCTGCACCTGCTTTTCGACCGGGAGATGCAGGTCGAGGCCGCAGCGCAGTTCATGGGGGTCGATCCGCAGACGGTGCGTAGTGGTAAGCACAAGGCCCTGACGAAGTTACGGGCTTACTTCGCCCGGCGGCCCCCGGCGCGGTAACCTCGCCGCGGGGATGCGCCGATGGTTCGTTGCGTAGAAAGGAATGCGAGGACCGTGCCGATGAACCTGCCCGATGACAACCATGCTCAGGACCGAGCCCTGTGGCGCCAGGCCCGCGAGGGGTTGGCGGCCCCCCAGGCCGGGGCCCCGGCACCCGCAGAGGGCGGTACGTGCCCGGATGAGTTGACCCTCGCCGCGTATGTCGATGGACGGCTCGGTGAGCCGGACGTCGCCCCCATCGAGGCGCACCTGAGCCGGTGCCACCTGTGTGCCGAGGCGGTGGGCGCGGCCCGCGAGGTCGCGTCGGCTGCCCCCGTGGAGGTGGCCGAATCGGTGCTTGCCCGGGCGCAGGCCTTGGTGGCAGACCCGTGCCGGCGGCCGGTGGCCGCGCCGTCGCCGGCGGTGATCGGTCGCATCGGTCTTCGCCGCGTGCTCGCGGGGGTGGGACTGGCGGCGGCGATGGCGCTCTGCGCGACGGTGGGCTTTGTCGCGGGCCAGGCGGCGGCGGCGCCGCCGTCATCGCCGGATGCGCGCGTGGGGCATGCAGATGGGGATGCGCAGCGGGATGACGCCGGATGGCTGCTGGCCGAAACCTTCGAGCCCGATGAGATCGACCATCTGGCGGCGATCGAATCGCTGGAGTGGCTGGTGCTGCTGCAGGAGGGTCGGCCATGAGTCGCTATCCCCGGTTGCCGTGGCTGCTGCTGGTGGTCTCCCTGGCGTTCAACGTGGCCTTCGCCGCGGGCTTCATCCGCGCCCAGTACGGCGGTGGCGGTGAGCCGCAGCCGTCGGACACCGACCGCGCCCTGCCTGACGATGCCGACCCGACGATGCAACTGGTCACCCGTCTGGAACTGGATGAGAGCCAGCGCGAGCAGTTCATCGAGGCCTACCGCGCCTCGCGGCAGCGCTCCCAGGAGATCCAGGAGCGATTGCGTCAGATTCGTGAGCAGTCGCTGGAGCTTCGTAAGGAGGAGGAGCCCGACATCGAGCAGTTGCGGGCGCTGCGGGGCGAGGCGCGCGAGCTATTCCACACGCTGCTCGAGGAGCGCGAGACCCAGTTCAGCAAATTCATGCAATCGCTCTCGCCCGAGCAGCGCCGTGCCGCCGTCGAGATGTTGCGTGGGGCACATCAACGGCGACGGGCACTGACCCCGGAGCAGCGCGAGGCCTGGCGCGAGCGCATCGAGCAGCGTCGCCAACGCGAGGAAGAAGATGCCCGGTCGTGGGGGCCGCAACAGCCCCCGCGCCACCATCCCGGCTGGCGGCAGCGCCGCGGCAGCGGCAACGGTCAGACCCCGGATGAGGCCGACGGTGATGAAAACTCCGGCCCGGACCAGCAGCCGGGGCCGGCAGCACCGCCGCCACAGTGATGCAGGAATGAAAGCCGCCCCGACGGTCGGGGCGGCGGTGTGCGAGAACCGCGTGTTGCGGTTCAGCGGTATCGTATCGGCCATGATGAAAGGAGATGCACGTGATGTCAAGACTTTGTGTGACCGGCATCGTTGCTGCCATTGTGATGGCCCTGGGCAGCGCCGCCTGGGCCCAGGACAGCCGTGAGGCAAGGCGCGACTGGGTTGAGCGACTGGACCAGCGCCTCGAGCAGATCGAGCAGCGCCTGCAGCGCCTGGAGCGGCACGAGCGGGCGGAAAGGGCACCGGAGGCCCGACGGCCCGATCGCGAGCGTCGTCCGGCCGCCGAACGGCCGGCCCCGCCCCGCCGGGAGCGCGCCGAACGGCCTGATCGTGAACGTCGCCCCGAACGTGCCGAAGCACCCGATGCGCGGGCACGTGCACGGGCGCATGCGGTGGCCATGGAGCGTCGTGCGGAGATGATGCGGCAGATGCGCGACCGCCGTGTGGAGTGGTCCCGCCAGATGCGCGAGCGCCGTGAAAGGGCCGAGCGGCCCACGCCGCGCCGGCCCGAGCGTGCCGAGCGGCCCACGCCGCGCGATCGCCGCCCCGAGTTCACGCCCGAGCGTGCCCGCGAGTTGATGCGGCAGGCGCGCGAGCGGGCGCGCCGGCCGATCGAGCGTCTCGATCGCCGCGCTGAGCGCATCGACCGCATGATCGGGCATCTGCAGCGGCACAAGGACCGGATGGACTCGCGGATCGAGGCACTGAAGAAGCGCCGTGCCGAGATCGACGCCGAGAAGGCCCGGCTTCATGAGGCGCTGCGCGCACGCGCCCAGCGCCTGCGCGAGGCCCTGCGCGACCGCGACCGGGAGCGCGAGCGCGAGGCTCGTCCCGAGCGGCGTCGCGAGCGTGAGCCTCGCCCCGAGACCCGGCGCGATCGCCGCGAACGCCAGGAGCAGCGCGACACGAGGCGGCCCGACCGCCGCCGTGACCGCTGAACCCCGCCCCGCTCCCGGCGAAAAGGGTGCAGGGGTGAGGGCTGAACCGTGGTGATCCACCACCGTTGGCCCTCACCCCCAGCCCCGCGTTGAATATCACCCCGCACACCGTCGACACGGAGCGCGGCCGTCTCGGCCGCAGTCCGGCTTCCAGACGCCAAAGCGGCCGGGACGGCCGCGCTCCATGGCGCGTCCGCCCGGTGTGTGCGGCGGGTCCGCTGCGCTTGACCCACCCTCCCGGCCGGAGAGCGGGCCTACCAGACCACCCTGTACGATGGGAAGACCGGGCCATCGGTGCAGGCCAGGTTGTAGCGCCACGCGCGGCCGTAGGGGGTGTGGCCGTGCGGTGGGGTGAGCGGATCGGGTTGAGCGGGGGTGTGCTCGATGCGCACGATGCAGGACTGGCACGTGCCCATGCCGCAGGCCATCGCCTGCTCGAGGCAGACCTGGCAGTCGATGCCCGCCTCCTGCGCCATCTGCGCCACGGCGCGCATCATCGGCTCGGGGCCGCAGGTGTAGACCACCGCGCGGCGGCGGGTGGCGGCATCGGCACCGGCAACGCCCAGCCAGCGCTCAAGCCCCGCCGTGATCCGCCCGCGTAGACCCAGCGAACCATCATCGGTCGTCACCACCGCGGGGAAGCCGAAGCGGGAAAACTGACTGACACTTGTCATCGGATCGCCGTCCGCCAGAACCCCGGCCGCGCCCTGTTCCCAGTCCACCGCCAGCAGGTCGGCGGTGGTGGCGCCGATGAAGCCGATCCCATCCCAGCCGGCTTCGGCCAGCGCCTCGGCCAGGTAGAACATCGGCGGCAGGCCCACACCCCCACCCACCATCAGCCCGAGCGACTTGCCCGCGGGCAGCTCGAAGCAGTTGCCCAGCGGGCCCAGCAGGTCGATCGGGTCGCCCTCGGCCAACTCCGCCAGCCAGCCGGTGCCCACGCCGACCACGCGGTGGATCACGTCCAGCAGCGCTGACCCATCGGCCTCATCGGCCCGGCCCGCGAGGCTGAACGGCCGACGCAGCAGTGCCGTGGCCTGGCGAAGCTCGAGCTGGCCCAAGCGCGGCGGGGCATCGGGCCGCCAGCAGGTCTGCCCGCCCAGCAGGTCCGGCCGGTCGGCCAGCGCTGAATCGGGCGGGCGGCAGCCGAGCTGGATGAACTGACCCGGCCGCGTCGGTGGAAAACCGCCGGGCAGCCGCACCCGCAGGTGCAGGTGCTCGCGGCAGAGCACGCGGTTGAACAGCACGTACCCTTCATAAAGCCCGCGGGCGCCCGGACCGCTTGCGGCCATCGCCATTGGGTGGCCTTCGCCGCCGCCGGGTGAACCCGCGCCCGGGTCGGCCGGGCGTTTCTGCTGCTGCGATGCCGCCGGATGACCCTGGGGGGCGGCCCCGCCGCCGCCCTCGCCCCCGCCCCCGCCCCCGGGCGGGGCGGGATGGGCGTCGGGCCGGCATGGTGGAGTGGGAGGATGCATGGGTTGGAGTATAGTCTTGGACATGAAAGGCGCGGCGGTGTCACAGTGGTGGGACCGTGTGCGGGTCATCACCCGCAGCGCGGCGGCGCTGGCCGCCGAGGCGGTCGGTCCGGGCCCGCTGCCGCACGAGCAGGCCGCCGCCGCCGGCTGGTCGCCCGAGCCGCTCAGCGCTGCCTGCTGGCGCTGCGGGGCCTCGATGGCAGCCGAGGCGGTCACGCTCCAGGGCTGCCCCTATTGCCTGGGCACGCAACCGCCGTGGATGCGCATCATCCGGCTGGGCCCTTACGCCGCGCCGCTGTCGCAGTGGATTCAGTACCTCAAGTTCCATCGCGCCTGGGCCTGGGGGCCGTGGGCGGGTGAACTGCTGGCCACTCGCATTGCCGATCCGGTCGATGGGCTCAAGCCGGTGGTCTGCCCCGTGCCGCTGCACTGGCGAAGGCGGTGGCTGCGCGGCTTCAACCAGGCGGAACTGGTTGCGCGGGCACTGGCCCGGCAGCGCGGCTGGGCGCTGTGCCCCCTGCTTGAGCGAGTCCGCCCCACCGAGGCCCAGACCTCGCTTCCGCTCTCCGCCCGACAGGCCAACGTCAGCGGCGCCTTCGCCATCGCCGAGGTCGACCTGGGCGGCCACGAGGTCTGGCTGATCGACGATGTCAAGACCACCGGCGCCACCCTGCGAAGCTGCGCCAGGCTCCTTCGCCAGCGCAGCGCCGGGCGGGTCAATATCGCCGTCATCGCCGTGGCCGACCCGCGAAACCAGGCCTTCGAGGCCATCTGAGCGAGAAAAGGTGTCAGGAACCTTTTCTGGGGGCGGGTTTGCCTTGGCGGGGCGGTTGTGGGACAAAGCGGCATATGGATGCATTCGTGATTCATGGTGGCCGGCGCCTTCGCGGGCGGGTGAAGGTGCACGGGGCCAAGAACGCAGCGCTGCCGCTGATGGCCGCGGCCATGCTCGCCGATGAGCCGGTCACGCTTCGCGACGTGCCCAACCTGGCCGACATCCGCAACATGGGCCGGCTGCTGGAGGTGATGGGCATGGACGTGCAGCGCGGCGAAGATGCTGCGCTGCGCCTGGGCGTGGGCGACATCGACCGCTGCGAGGCCCCCTACGACATCGTGCGCACCATGCGGGCCAGCATCTGCGTGCTCGGGCCGGCCCTGGCCCGCCGGGGCAGGGCGCGGGTGTCGATGCCCGGCGGGTGCAACATCGGCGACCGGCCGGTGGACCTGCACCTCCGCGGGCTGCGGGCGCTGGGGGCCGAGATCGAACTCGAGGCCGGCTATATCGTGGCCACCGCCGAGCGGCTGCGCGGGGCGCGGGTGTTCCTGGGCGGCCCGTTCGGGTCCACGGTGCTGGGCACGGCCAACGTCATGAGCGCCGCGGCCCTGGCCGAGGGCACCACCATCATCGAGTCGGCCGCGTGCGAGCCGGAGGTGGCCGATCTGGCAGCGATGCTCAACGCCATGGGCGCCCGCATCCGCGGCGCCGGCGGGCCGAGGATCGTGATCGAGGGGGTCGAGCGGCTGGGTGGTGTGGACCACACGCTCATCCCCGACCGCATCGAGGCCGGCACCTACATCATGGCCGCGGCCATCACCAACGGCGACGTGATCATCGACAACTGCCCCACCGAGTGCCTCACCGCCGTGATCGACCGGCTGGAGGAGATCGGCGTGCATATCGAGCCGCTGGGCCGCGATGGCGGCAGCCCGGCCGCGGGGTCGACCGCCGGACTGTCGGCCGCTTCCCCCGGCGGCAGAACTGCCCTCGAGCTCGACCCCGCGCGGGCCCCGGCCGGGGCCCAGGATGTGGCCGACCGTCAGAGCGTGCATGTTTCCAGCAACCGCCGGCTCGAGCCGGTGCAGGTGGTCACGCAGCCCTACCCCGGCTTTCCCACCGACCTCCAGGCCCAGATCATGGCCCTGCTGTGCATGGCCGACGGCAACTCGATCATCACCGAGAAAATCTTCCCCGACCGCTTCCTGCACGTGGCCGAGCTGCTGCGGATGGGCGCCCGCTGCCTGCGCAACGGGCCCAGCGTGCTGGTCAGCGGGGTGCGCCACCTCGAGGGGGCGCCCGTAATGGCCAGCGACCTGCGGGCCAGCGCGGGGCTGGTTCTGGCCGGCCTCGCCGCGCGGGGCACGACGACGGTCAACCGCGTCTACCACCTCGACCGCGGCTACGAACGCATGGAACTCACCCTCCAGAGCCTCGGCGCCCAGATCGAACGCATCGACCTGCCCGCCACCTAGCCCGCGGCCCCCCCGTCCCCGCCCGGCTCCCGGCCTCCTCAAGGGCGGGGCACTGCACACCTGCTCCCCCGTCATGCTGCTCTGGCGACCCTGCAACCGACAACCTGCACCAAGGAACACCCCCATGGCCCCATCGCTCGATCCGGAACTGCTCGACATCCTCATCTGCCCCATCACCCGCTCGAAGCTGCGCCAGGAAGGGGCAGCACTGGTCTCGGAAAAAGGCGGCCTGCGCTACCCCATCCGCGATGGCATCCCCGTGCTGCTCCCCGATGAGGCCGAGTTGCCCGAGGGGGTCAGTTCGCTGGAAGCGTTCAAGCGCCGATACGGGGTGGAGGGCGCGTAGCCCCTGAAAAGGTGCCAGGAACCTTTTTTGCCGGTCCGGCGCCAAGTGACTGGCTGCGGGACGCAGCGACGACAAAAAGGGTCCTGGCACCTTTTTTTTATGGCACCTTTTCTGTGGCCTGCCGTCGAGCGGTGGGGCGGGTAATCTGTGTGGCGCATGGCAGCCCGAACGCACAGCAGCGGTTCCACCACGTCGTTGCAGCTCCTCCTGATCGGGATGGGGTTCATCGCCCTCGTCGTGGGCATGGCGCTGGCGTTGACGTGGCTGATGCCGTCGCCGCATGCGCTGCCGCTGCCGTTGTGGTCGCTGCTGGCCGGCGGGGCAGGGATGGCGCTGGGCATCTGGCTGATCGGCATGGGCACGCGGGTGGGGCAGTGGGCGCGGCGGATGGACCGGTGGATACTCGATCACGCCACCGCCATTGAGGGCGACGGCGCCTGGTGGGGCGAGCACCGCATCGATCGCGGGACCGAACTGCGCCAGTTCGAGGCCGCCGTGTCCTACATCCTGGGCACGCTGACGCCCCGGACGCCGCTGATCCTGGCCGAGGCCCAGGCCGGCCGCGCCCGGTTGGCCTCCCTGCTGTGCCTGCTGGTGACGCTGGTGGCCGGGTGGTGGTCGTTTCCGTTCGGTCCGGTGGTGACGGTTCGCGTGCTGTGGGTGAACGTGCACGGCGGCCATCGCACGACGGTGGGCCAGCGCCTGGATGAGCTGCGCGGCCACCCCCCGCGGCTGCCCTGGATCACCCCCCGCGCCGCCGACCACGCCCTGGCCACGATGGAGTTGAAGCGCTACCCGCCCTCGGCAGCGCTGTACATCGGCCCCAACCGCGACCCCGACCACCCCCTGTCGCTGACCTTCAGCCCCGACACCGCCCACGATGACTGCTGGCTGTTCACGGCCCACGACCTGCCCATCCTGCTCCACCACGAT
The DNA here is from genome assembly GCA_003551485.1 of Phycisphaeraceae bacterium. Classification (GTDB taxonomy): domain Bacteria; phylum Planctomycetota; class Phycisphaerae; order Phycisphaerales; family Phycisphaeraceae; genus B1Sed10-187. Next base: position 15,128 of record PUMS01000454.1, read on the forward strand.
GTCAGCGACATCGCTGCGGACTTCATCATCGACGTCGACTCCGCCTACGACCAGCTCACCGTCAAGCCCCGCCCCCGCCGCATGTGACGGAAAAGGTGTCGGGACCCTTAAAAACGGTTCCTGGCACCTTTTCTGGTGGCGGGGGTCAGTAGGCTTTGGCGAAGACGATGCGCTGGGGGCTGGGGCGGCCGGTGAAGGGGCAGGTGCCGGGGCCGTCATCGGCGGGGGGCAACTGGCCGGGCAGGGGGATGCAGCGGACGGTCACGCCCAGCTCGCGGCTGATGCGGTCCTCGACTTCGCGGTCGCCGCAGAAGTGGGTCAGGGCGAAGCCGCCGTGGATTTCCGGCTCGGCCGCGTTCTTCGGCGTGAAGTAATCACGGAAGGCGTCGGCATCGTCGATCACGCGGGTGTGCCCATCGCGGAAGGTGCGGGCACGGGTGAGCAGGGCGTCCTGAATCTGCTGGAGGGTCGCGGCGGCTTCGTCGATGAACTGCGGCCGCGGTACGGTCTTCTTCTCGCGCGGGCCCTCATCGCGACGGGCGTAGCAGACGGCATCCTCGGCGATGTCGCGGGGGCCGAGTTCGATGCGGATGGGCACACCCTTCTTGATCCATTGCCAGGTCTTCTCCCCGCCGCGCATGTCGCGCTTGTCGACCTCGACCTCGATGG
>PUMS01000390.1 GCA_003551485.1 Phycisphaeraceae bacterium
GGGCGATGCGATCGAGCATGGCGCGGGCCACGGTCTCGTCGATGGCCCCATCATCGAAACGAATGATGCCGGCGATCCCGCACATGGTGAGCCTAGGTGGGCTGGCGGGCGGGCAGGGCCAGGCGCAGGGAAAGTTCCTGGAGCTGGGCCTCATCCACCGGCGAGGGCGCTTCGGTCATCAGGTCGGCGCCCATCTGCGTCTTGGGGAAGGCGATCACGTCGCGGATGTTGCTGGTGCCCACCAGGTGCATCACGATGCGGTCCAGGCCGAAGGCCAGCCCGCCGTGGGGCGGGGCGCCGTACTGGAGGGCATCGAGCAGGAAGCCGAAGCGCTGCCGGGCCTGCTCGGGGTCGATGCCCAGCAGGTTGAACACCCGCTGCTGAAGCGCCATATCGTGGATACGGATCGACCCGCCGCCCAGCTCGCTGCCGTTGAGCACCAGGTCGTAGGCCAGGCTGCGGATGCCGGCGGTGTCGCTTTCGAGCCTGTCCACATCCTCGGGCGCCGGTGAGGTGAACGGGTGGTGCAGGCTGTCCCAGCGCTTCTGCTCGGGCGACCATTCCAGCAGGGGAAAGTCGACGATCCACACCCACTTCCAGTGGTCGGCCTCGATCATGTCCAGCTCTTCGGCCAGCTTCAGCCTCAGTTCACCCAGGGCGCGGTGGACCACGGCGGCCTGCGGATGCACGCCGAAGACCAGCAGGTCGCCGTCGCGTGCGCCCAGCCGTTCGACCAGCGCCGGCCGCACCGGCTCGATGAACTTGGCACAGCCGGTGCTGAAGCTGCCGCCCTCGAGCTTGGCCACCGGCAGGCCGCCGAGGCCGAACTGCTTGACCCACTCGGCGAGGTTGTCGGTGACCTTCCGCGTGAGCTTCGCCCCGCCGGGCACGCGGATGGCCTTGACCATGCCGCCCTCGGCCAGGGCCTGGGTGAAGACCTTGAACTCGGTGCCGCCGGCGATGTCGCTGACATCGACAAGCTCGAGGCCGAAGCGAAGGTCGGGCCGGTCGGTGCCGTAGCGGGCGATGGCATCGGCGTAGCGCATCCGCGGCACGGGAGGCACATCCACGCCCAGCACCTGGCCCCAGATGCGGCGGATCATGTTCTCGCAGACCTCCATCACCTCGTCGCGGGTGACGAAGCTCATCTCCAGGTCGAGCTGGGTGAACTCGGCCTGGCGGTCGGCGCGGGGGTCCTCATCGCGGAAGCAGCGCACGATCTGCACGTAGCGATCCAGCCCCGAGATCATGAGAATCTGCTTGAAGAGCTGGGGGCTCTGGGGCAGGGCGTAGAAAGTGCCCGGCTGAAGCCGCGAGGGCACGAGGAAGTCGCGCGCCCCTTCCGGGGTGGAGCGGCAGAGGAAGGGGGTTTCGATCTCGTAGAAGCCCAGCTCATCGAAGTAGTCGCGCATGATCTTGGTCACGCGGTAGCGCGTGGCCACGATCTGCTGCATGCGCGCGCGGCGGAGGTCGACGTAGCGGTACCTGAGGCGAAGCTCCTCGTTGACCTTGCCGGCATCCTCGGGGGTGAAGGGGGGCGTTTTGGCCTTGTTCAGCAGCGTCAGGTCGTGGCCTGCGACCTCGATCTGCCCGGTGGCCAGCCGCGGGTTGGTCAGGTCCTTGCCGGTCTCGGGGTCCACGCCGCGGGCCTCGACGATGCCGGTGACCTGGATCACATCCTCGTGGCGCAGCTTGTCGGCCAGGGCGTGGGCCTCGCGATGGCTGGGCCGGAAGACCACCTGCGTGAGCCCGGCACGGTCGCGCAGGTCGATGAAGATCAGGCCGCCGTGATCGCGATAGTTGTTGACCCAGCCGCAGAGGGTCACCGTCTGGTCGATGTGATCGGAGCGCAGCTCGCCGCAGTTGTGGGTACGCATCGCCATGAGCAGGACAATCTCGCAAAGGGGGCTGTAACGGGGTCGCAGGATCGCGGATGATACCACCCCACCGCCCCGCCCACCACGCGGGCACGGGCCGTCGATGGCCCGGCCACGGCGGGCCCCCCGCCGTTCTTTCCCGCGGCGGAGAAGGAACGGGAGACTTCCGGCGAGCGGTGTCATGTCCCCTTGCCACGGGCGGCTTGCCCGCCAACGCACCTGGCCGCCGCCAGCGGCAGCGGCCGGCAGGCGACCCGCGGCAGCCGGTGAGGTGGACCTTCCTGTGGGCCGCCACGTGACCGGCACCGGGTGGCGGCCGGGATGGCGGCGGGTCAGATGCGGGCGTCCATGAACTCGATCAGTTCGCCGTCCGGACCCTTGCAGAAGGCCAGGCGGACCGGCTGGGGCGGGTCGGACTGGATTTCGAGGCTGGTCGGCTCGGTGGTGACCTCGGCGCCGGCTCCGCGGGCGCGTTCGATGGCGGCATCGACATCGCTCGTGCGAAGGGCGAAGTGGAAGATGGTGCCGTCGGGCTTGGGCGCGGCGGGGCCGCCTGCGAAGACCTCCAGGTAGTTGCCATCGCCGGTATCGAGCATGCACGCTCGCTTGTCGCCCTCGCCCCAGCGGATGCGCTCGGTGAAGCCGAGGGCCTCGGTGTAGAAGCGGATGGAGGCGTCGAAGTCGTGTACGCGGATGGCGACGTGGTGGAAGCCGCCGCCGTGGATTGCAGCGTTGTGGCCGGGCATGGGGGTGGTCCTGCGTGGTGGGGTCGGGGCGAGGGTCGTGCGGGCGGGTCAACGGTCAAAGAAGGCCAGGTAGGGCCCATCCTGGGCCAGGCGCTGGATCAGCACGGCCAGCTCGAGCAGGTGGTAGTCGCCCCACATGCTCGATTCACCGTAGGGGATGCGGCTGCCCTCGGGGATGTGGTCCCAGTTGTTGGGCCGGTGGTAGATCGAGTGCAGCAGCAGGCCCTGGTGCTCGGGCCGGGTCGAGAGGTAGGGCTCATCGAAGAGGGTGCGGGCGATGGTCAGCCCGGCCTGGAGGTAGCGCCCGCCGCGCTGCGCCCCGAGGTAGCGGCCCAGGCGGATCAGGCCCTGGGCGGTGATGGCCGAGGCGGTGGCATCGACCGGCTCGTGGTCGTTGAACGGGTCGGCCGGGCGGTTTGGCCAGTCGCCCAGGTGCATCAGGCCGGGGGCGCCATCATCCCAGTAAACGATACCATCCTCGGCGGCGCAGTCGTCGATGTAATGGTCGGCGGTGGCGATGGCGGCCCGCTCGTAGCGGTCAATGACGCTGGGCCCATCCGCCCCGCAGGCCTGGGCAATCGCGCCCGGCGCCAGCGTGGTGAGGTACTCGAGCTGCTCGGCATAGCCGCAGACGGCCCAGGCCAGGCCCCGCGTCCAGGTCGAGAACGGCGAGTAGCCCTGCTGGGTCGAGCGGCAGCGGAATCGGCCATCGTTGCGGTTGAAGATCGCCTCGTGGGCCGTCCGGCCGCGCACATCGTAGCTGTGGCCGCTGTCGCCGTAGAAGATGATGTAGCGGGCCGTGGTCAGGCCGTGGGCCAGGGCGCGGCCGAGGAGGTTGATCTTCTGATCGTGCTCGACCATCAGCACGTGGCCGAGTTGATCGGCCAGGGCGAGGATGCGCATCGAGCGCATGGTGTCGACGAACAGCGACTGCGGGCCGTTGAAGGAGTAGACGTAGCCGCCGCCGTCGAGCGGATCGGCATCGGCGGTGGGCGCCCAGCGTGCGGCCTGCACAGCGCCGCTGGCCCGGA
>PUMS01000394.1 GCA_003551485.1 Phycisphaeraceae bacterium
AGGGCCAGCGAGGCCTCCTCGACCATGACGCGAACGTCGTAGTGCTCGTCTTCCTCCCGGTATCGCGTGGCCACCGTGCCACTGACCAGCGTACGCAGCGACCGGGCCACTTCGCCCACCGAAAGCCCCAACTCCGCAGCGCGGGTGCGGTCGAGGCGGACCTGGTACTCGGGCTGGTCGGTGTCGATCCGGACATCGACGTTGGCCAGGTAGTCCAGCGAGCGCATGAACCGGGCGCTGCGCTGCGCCTGTTCGAACAGCGTGGGCACGTGCGGCCCCTGGAGCTTGACGATGATGTCCGATGCCCCTCCGGCCCCGGCCCGCACCCCCCTTGTGGGCGCCTGCCGCACCTGGATCGCCGCATCCGGCGCTTCGATGCGGCGAAGCGTCCGGCGCAGCTCCTGCACGAAGGCATCGGTGGACATCGGCCGGTCCTGCCGCGGCACCAGTTGCACGTTCAACTCGCCCTCGTTGGCCTGCTGCTGGGTGAACAGCCCCCGTGAGCGCCCACCACTGAGGGCGAAGACGCTCTCGATCCAGGACTCGCCGGCCAGCACCTGCTCGATGCGGCTCACCAGCCTTTCGCTTTCCTGGACCGAGGTGCCGGTGGGCGTGCGGACGCGGACGGTGATGCGCCCATCATCCATCGCCGGCAGGAACTCGAAGCCCAGTTTCGGCAGCATCCACGCTCCCGCCGCGGCCAACAGGATGAAACCGCCAATCACCACCCATCGCGGCCCCGCAATGCCGCGGCCCACGCCCTGTGCGCGCCCGGGAAGGCGCCACCGCCGGGCCAGCAGCCAGGTCAGCAGCCGGCGGTAGCCCTCGGTCACGCGGGTGAAAAAGCGCTGGAAGCGCGACGGACCCGCATCCGCCGCGCGCCGGCCGGTCAGCATCGCCGCCAGCGCCGGCGTCAGCGTCACCGCCGCCAGCAGACTGATGCCCACCACCGCGGCGATCACCAGGATCAGCTCGCGCAGCAGCAGGCTGGCCAGGCCCGGTACCAGCAGGAACGGGGCAAACAGGGCCATGTAGGCCAGCGTCGCGGCGATGATGGCCGGGCCGACCTGCATCGTGGCCTCGACGCTGAGCGGCCCCATGGGCGATGCGGGCTCCAGCCCGCGCCGGCGGGCGATGTTTTCCAGCACGACCGTCGAGTTGTCCAGCACCACGCCCACCGCCACCACCAGCCCGCCGAGTGAGAAGATGTTCAGCGAAAAGCCCATCAGCCACATCAGCGCGAAGTTGACGATGAGGATGATCGGCAGAACCGCGGCCATTACCAGCACCTGCCGCAGGCTGCCCAGAAACAGATAGATCACCACGATGACCAGCGCCGCCGCCGCGATCACCACGTTCCGCACGCCGTTCAGCGCTGCGGTGACATACTGGCCCTGGTCCTCCATGTAGCCGATCCGCACGTGCTCGGGCAACATCGGGGCGAGTTGCGCCATGCGTCGCTTGACCGCATCGACGACCTCGACGGTGTTGGCGTCGGCCTGTTTGTTGACGCTCAGCCGCACACCGTCCAGGCCGTTGAAGCGGGTGATGAGGCGCGCCGGCTCGTAGTGGTCGCGCACCTCGGCCACATCCGAGAGAAGGATGCGATTTGGCCCCTCCCGGCGCAGGACCACCCCGGCCAGTTGCCCGATGGTCTCGAACTCACCATCGGTGCGGGCAAGCCACTCGTGACGGCTCACGGTCACGCGGCCGGCGAACTGCTGAACGTTCTCTTCGGCGATGCGATCGAGGACGGCCCCCAGGCTCACACCGTGGCGCTGCAGCGCCTCGGGGTCCACGTGCACGCGGATCTCGCGCTCGAGCCCGCCGACCACCTCCGTGCCACCCACGCCGTCGACCGCGATCACCTGGTCCTGCAACCACCGTTCGGCCCAGCTTCGCAGCGTCACCAGGTCCCACTGGCTGGAACTGATGGGCATCTGGATCACCGGAAGCTGCGCAGGGTCGGCCTTGAAGACGATGGGCGCCTCGGTGTCATCGGGCAGCTGCGGCGTGGCGCGGGACATGGCCGCCAGCACGTCCTGGTAGGCCACATCCACATCGACACCGTAGTGGAAGTTGACCTCGAGCTGATACCGCCCCTCCCGCGACTCGGAAGAAAGGTAATCCAGCCCGTCCACCGTGGCGACCTGGCGCTCGATGACATCGGCGATGTGGGTGACGACCTCCTGCGGGGTTGCGCCCGGCCACCGCACATCGATCCGCACGAACGGGTAGGTCAGGTCCGGCAGGAAGCTCACCGGCAGTTGCGCCAGGCTGTAGAGGCCGAGCACCGTCAATGCCACTGCAATGGCACCGGTGGCCACGCGGCGATGGACCGCCAGGTGCGTCAGTCTCATGGCGGTGCCTCTCGCCCGGCGGCATCGCCGCCGCGATCCGCCCCATCAGTGCCCGGCTTCTCCGCCTGCCCCACCACCCGCACCCGGTCGCCCGGTTGCAGCCCCCGGTGGCCCTGCACGACCACGCGTTCGCCCGGCTCGACACCCTCGAGCACCGCCACGCGGCGGGCCTGCTCGAGACCCGTGACCACCTCGCGTCGCTCGACCCGGCCACCGGCGACGATGAAGACCACCGACTCACCCTCACCGCCGCCGACGATCGCCTCGGCAGGCACCAGCACGGCATCGGCGACCCGTTCCAGTTCGAGGTTGAGGCGGGCGAACATGTGCGGGATGAGCGCTTCATCCGGCTCATCGAGCCGGGCATCGACGGTGCGGGTACGCATCGCCTGATCCAGTTGCGGATGGGCGCGGAGCACCCGTGCCGTGAAGGTGCGGCCGGGCAGGGCATCGATCGTCAGTTGCAGTCCGAGACCGGCCCGCATCTTCGCGGCGTGAGCCTCGGGCACCGCGAACCGCACCACCAGCGAGTCGCGGCTGTACATTTCCAGCAGCGGCGCGCGGGCCGTGGCCAGGTCGCCGGCGCGCACGTGTACCCGAGAGACGGTGCCTTCGAACGGGGCGGTGATGAGGCACTCATCGAGGTGCGCCCGGGCCAGGTCAGCGCGTGCGGCGGCCTCCTGCACCTGCGCCTCCTGTACGGCCAGTTGCGTTTGGGTCGGGCCGGCGCGCAGCATGGAGAACGTCTGCCGGGCCGCGGCCAGTTCCGTATCGGCCACGGTCAGCCGCTCACGGGCCTCATCGAGGCTCTGCTGCGAGGTAAAGTCGCCGGCATGCAGTTGCTTCTGGCGCTGGTAATCGGTGCTCACCTTCTCGAGGGTGGCCTGCCACCTGTCGACATTGGCCCGGGCGCGGTCGATCTCCTCGGGCCGCGCCCCGGCACGCAGGTCGGCCAGCTTCGCCCGTGCCACGGCGAGGGCGGCTTCCGCGGCATCCACCTCGGCACGCTGCGTCTGCCGTTCAATCGCGATCAGCTTCTCCTGGTCACCCACCTCGTCACCTTCGCGCCAGGGGCAGAAGACGATCCGCCCCTCCTTGGTCGCGGCAATGGTGACCGACTCGGTGGCCACGATCTCACCGGTCAGCGACAGCGTGCGCACCAGGTCACCGCGGCGGGCCTGTTCCACCGCAACCACTGCCGGCCGTGAGGCTCCAGCCGTCTGCGCATCCTGCGGTGATGGGGATGCGGTCCACAGCGCACGGCCCACGATGGCCGCGGTCGCCATGGCCGCG
>PUMS01000391.1 GCA_003551485.1 Phycisphaeraceae bacterium
CCCGGGTTGTAGGGATAATGCTCCGGATCGAGCGACCAGGCGCGGTGGGCGCCATCGAGGCTGATGTGGTACGCGCCCAGCGTCCGTTGCGAGCCATTCTCGCCGGTGACGTTGACCAGCACGTGCTCCTTGCCCAGCGACATGCCCAGTGTGAGGTTGCCCAGGCCATCGACCTGCCAGCGTTTCTCACCCTCGACCGGATCGATCAGCATCAGCCGGCCATCGGCGGTGCCCACGATGACCCACGTGCGGTCCTCGTGATGCCATGGCAGCGGTGTGCCGTGTCTCATGCCGGCGCCCGCGATCCGCCACAGCGGGCGGCCGTTCTGCGGGTCAACACCCACCAGGTCGCGGTCGGTGGACAGGATCAGGACGCCTTCGGCCACCACCGGCTCGCGGCTGGCGACATCTCGGGTGGACCAGAGCAGGTCGCCGGTGTCGGCATCCAGGGCGATCATGGCGCCATGGGTCGGCTGCACGAACAGCCGGCCGTCGGCCACCGCGAGGTTGGCGGTGTAGCTGCCCTTGCCCGTGCCCGTGGCATGGCCGTAGTAGCGGCCCTGGCCGGGGAAGGTGGTCTTCCACAGCGTGCGACCCGTGGCCGCATCGAGACACACCACGATGTCATCGGCCTGAAGGCTCCACTGCAACGGGGCCACGCGCTGGCCGGCCTCGACGGCGCGGTTGACCACGCCTTCATCATAGGGGCCCTCGGCGGGCTCGAAGAAGTAGAGGTAGACCCGTCCATCCACGACGATGATGCTGCACTCACCGCCGGCGGCACGGCCCTCGAGCAGCCGCCGGACGTTGCTCTCACCGTAGCGCGGCACCTGGTAACGGCCCGGCGGTGTGCGTTCGCTGCGCCAGAGGAGGCGGGCATCGGCGATGGTGTCGACCAGTTCGTGGTCTGAGGGTGTTGCGGCCATGCCCGCGGCGGGGCCGTGGCGCATCGGCCAGTGGCGCCCATCGGCGATCGCGTGCTGTGCTCGAAGCGCAGCCTCTTCGAGCACCCGGCCGCGGGCGGCACCGGCCACCTCCTCGACGGGCCCGAACACGCACTCGTAGCGGCCGTGCAGTTGGCCACCCTCATCCCGCCGCGCCTCGATGCGGTAGGCCACGGTGAAGGGGCGGTCCCGGTCGATGACGGGGCTGTCGGGTGTGTAGTGCACCGCCAGCGTGCCGCTGAGCCGGTCACCGTCGACCTCGAGTTGGTCGACATCGACCTCGAAGCGCTGCGGGAACCGCGGGCACATGGCCACGCCGTCATGCAACCGCCCATCGGCATACCGCAGGTTCACCCCCAGCAGGCCGTTGCGGCCGGGGGTGGCCTCGATGGCGCGCGGCAGCGACAGCACGTAGATGCGCTCGCGGTCGGGCTCATACAGCCCGCGGGCGAACCCACTGAGACCCGCCCCGCCGATGTCCTGGTCGAGGAACCTGCCATCGGTGAACCTGCCAGCCACCTCGTTGTCACTGACACGGGCGTCGATGTTGAAGCTGTAGCGGCCGTCGCGCGTGCGGGGGCCCCCACCGGTGACCTCGACGCTGATGTGCCCGTGCAGGCGGTCATCTTCGAAGGCCAGTGCCACATCCTCGACCGTCGCCTCCCAGGTGGCCGGGCCCGGGCTTCGCGGCAAGAATTCGACGTTGCTGAGCCTGTCACCGTCGATATCGAACCGCAGGATGACGTAGCGGGTGACGCTCAGATCGCCCACCAGCAGGTGCGTGCTTTCCAGCTCGAACCGCGCCGGCCTGGCGTCGACGGCGGGTGCCTGCACCTCGCCCTCGATGGCACCTGAGATGGGCTGGCCGTAGGCGAACAGCCGCGCCTGATCGGCGCTGACCTTCATCTGATCGGTATCATAGACCAGCGTGCGCGTGCGCACGCTGTAATGGCCGGTGTAGCGGCCCTCGATGCGGCCGGCAGTCAAGGGCAGGTCGAGTTCGTACACGCCGTGATACATGGGGCTGCCGCCGCCTGTCTGAATCCACAGCTCGACCCCTCCGCGGAGGTGGCCATCGACCACTGCCAGAGCCGAAACATCCAGCCGGTGGTCGGTCTGCCCCGTCCCCGGCACCGCGGCCCAGGCGTGCGTGAAGCGGCCATCCTGCTCGCCCAGGTGCAGGGCCAGGTCGTGGCCATCGGCCAGCGCTTCACTGAGCGTGAGCTCATATCGGGTGTAGTCCTCGAAGCGCTCGACCTTCGCTTCCAGCTCCGCGCGGGCCTCGGCAGCGCCGAGGATCACCAGCGCCGTCGCCAGCATGTTCATCATCATCCTGCAGTTCATCATGCGCTCCTGTTCGATGTCATGAAAACGTCGCTCGTGCGACGCCGGTTGTAGCTGCCGATGCCACCGGGGGCAGGGCAAGCCGCCTGGTCGGTGTGCTCAGCGGCTGCGCTGACCTTGCACCGCCTCTTCGATGCGTTCGATGGCTTCCCGGATCTGTCCCGGTACAAAGTGGGCCCGGTGAGCCCAGTTCCTGTTGGCGATCTCCCTGAGGGCGGGCAGGGCCTTCTCCGCATCGGCGCCGTAGAGGCTCAGGGCGTGCGATGCGCGCAGGATGAGGCGGTACTCGATGTGCCCCGTGTGATTGTCCTGGTCCAGGCACTCGATGAAGAAGGGGATCATGTGCTCGCCGTAGCGGTGCAGGTAGTCGGCCGCCTCGTGGACCGGGCCGGTGTCGCGGGTGGTCATCAGTTCCTTGAGCCCGGGCTTGGCGCTTTGGGGCAGTGGGCCCTCGGGGCCGATGTGCAGCAGCGTGACCAGGGCCGATTCGTAGAGATCGGGCTTCTCATCGCGCAGCTCGAGCATCGGCAGCAGTGCCGGCACGGCGTCCATCGCATCGCTGCCCAGGCGGCTGAGCGTATCGAAACCGGCCTTGCGGACCTCGGCATCGTCGGCCTCGATCCACCCCACCAGCCCCGGCACCGCCGCAGCGCCCAGCGAGGCATAGCAATCCATGGCCGCGTGTCGCACACCGCGGTCGGGATCATCGAGGGCGGCCCGGCGGACCTTCGCCTTCAGCGCCTCGGGCTTGTCCTGAACCTGCTCCAGCAGCATCCACGCCCGCTGGCGCACGGTCGATCGCGGGTGGGCGGTGGCTTCGAGCAGGGCGGGGGCAATGCCGTCGCCGAGCTTTTCGAGCAGATCGAACGCCCGCCTCGCGGCCGGCTCCCAGGCGATCGCGGTCAGCATGTCGGCCAGTGCCGGCGCTGCGGGCGCAGCGGCATCACCAAGTCCGGCCAACGCATCGACCGCCTGGAGGCGAACCGAGTGACGCTCATCGTCGAGCAGCCCGGTGAGCTTTTCAGCCGCCCGGTCAACCTCGCCGTGTTCAGCGCGCTGCTGCGCTTGCTCGATTCGCTCATCGGTGGCGGGCCGGCGCAGGTCCCAGCAGTAGATGCCGTCGCGCTGCCGCAGGAACATGCGGCCGTCGACCATCGGGTACATGATCGGGTGGTGGTAGCTGGTGGTGCCCCCGCCGAAGGGCGGGCTCCAGTCGCGGTCGGGTGTGAGGTTGGTCACAGCGCCATCGCCGGCGACGCGGTAGATGCAGGTCTCGATGCGCCCGTGGGTGCCATCGCGGCGGACGAAGACCAGGTCTTCCATCGCCTGGAGGTAGCCGCCGTTGCCCGGCCGCGTCCCCTCA
>PUMS01000156.1 GCA_003551485.1 Phycisphaeraceae bacterium
ACCGCATCGACCGAGCCATCGTCCCGGCGCGGCACCTCGACGCCGTGGCGGTCCAGCCAGGCCGCAGCGCGGCGGACCTGGAGGTCCTTGCTCGTGGCCGGGCTGTCCTGAACGTCGGGGCCATCGGCATTCTTGATCGGGGCGAACTCATCGCCGCGGCTGGTCTCGTAGATGATCGACCGCTCGGTCAGGGGCAGGGCATCGAAGACGAAGGTCTCGAGCTTGACCGCATTGGGCTCGGCAGGCTCGATGCGCCGGCCATCGTCGGGGTTGACAAACGGCACCTTCTTCTCGGCCCGGTGCCACGGCAGCGAGAAGCCCTCGCCACCGGTGTTGAGCGTCTCGACGAAGTCGGTGCGGATCAGGTGGATGGCGATCGACCCGGCCAAAAACCGCAGGTCGCCCGCCTCGTCGCGCTGCACGGCCAGTTCATCGGGCAGGTCGGAATACTCGATGACGGTCATGCGGCCGTCGATGATGCAGAAGTTGCCCAGCTTCTCGAACGGGTCTCGCTTGGGCAGCATCTTGCTGGACATCTGCGCCCCATCCAGGGCGTGCAGGCCGATGAACAGCGGGTCCACCACGCGGACCAGCGGGTTGTCCACCTGCGTGTAGCTGATCTGCTCGACGCCCCGCCGCTTCATGTCCGCCACCGCGCCGCTGGTGTAGAGCGCCTTGAGCGAGCCGCCGTGGCCGTTGGGTGAGAGGGCGATGCTGTGGGGTGCTTCCAGCAGCACCTTGCCGCCGGCCATGTCGATGGCGGGCATCATCTGCTGGGGAAAGAACATGACGTTGGCCGGGTCGAGGCCGAAGCAGGCATTTTCCTCAAAGAACGCGCGGGTGGGCGCATCGTTGGCCGGGCTGGTCATGATGTACCAGGGCACGACGGCGCCGTAGCGCTTCTGGATGTTGCGGATGTATTCGGCGAAGCAGCCGAACAGCGGCAGGCCGCGGATGGGCGTGGCGGGGAAGGTGCCTTTGGGCCCATCCCATCCCAGCCGCGTGCCCTGCCCGCCGGCGACGGTGAAGGCCGCGACCTTGCCCCCGCGGACAAGTTCCTCACCATGCGCCCTGGCGCGGGCGTAGAGGGCGGCGCGCTTGCCATCGGGCACGTGCGGGTACCAGGGGGCGGGGTCGATCCTTTCGGGCAGGTCGATGCGGGGCTTGTCCAGCACATGGGTTTGCACCAGGCGGGCGACCTCGGGCCAGTCGATGCCCTCGATCTGCTCGAGCAGTTGCCGCCGCGCGGCCTCATCGAGCCGGTCCCAGAAGTGCAGGATGTGCTCCTGGCCGACCCGCTCGAGCGTGGCCCTGGCGGCCTGGTATCGTTCGCTGAGCGTGGCGGTGGTCTGTTGGGTCATCGCCATGTCCTCCTTGGCCGATGCGTGCAGGGTGGGATTCGGGGGATGGTATGCCTCGGGTCGGCGTTCCAGCAGACGCAAAGGCGCGCCCCCCGCGCCCGTCACAGCGGCTGTGGCCAGCCCTTGTTCAGGAAGCGGCCATCGCGGCTGATGGTCTTGCCATCGACGCTGATCGAGCCGCCCTCGCGCAGGTCGCAGACCATGTCCCAGTGCAGCCCGGACTGGTTGCTGTTGCCCGTCTCAGGGTAGCCGGCGCCGACGGCGGCGTGGAAAGTGCCCCCGATCTTCTCATCGAAAAGTGTGCTGCGGGTGTAGCGCTGGATGTTGTAGTTGGTGCCGATGGCGATCTCGCCCAGCCGCCGGGCGCCGGGATCGGTATCGAGCATGGCCAGCAGGAAATCCTCGTTGCGGCCGGCGCGGGCCTTGACCACCCGGCCGCGCTCGAACCACAGCTCGACGTCGCTGACCTCGCGGCCGTGATGCACCGCGGGGAAGCTATAGCGCACATAGCCGTTGACACCGCCGTCGGCAGCGTTGAGGTTCGGCCCGGTGAAGACCTCGCCGTCGGGGAAGTTGCACTCCCCAGCGCAGTTGATCCACTTCATGCCCTCGACGTTGACCGTCAGGTCGGTGCCATTGGCCGCCTCGAAGCGCACTTCGCGGGCGTCGTTCAGATAATCCACCATCTTCTGCTGCTGCTTGTGAATCTTCTTCCACACCGCCACGGGGTCTTTGTGGTCGAGGTAGCCGGCGCCGAAGACGAACCGCTCGTAGTCGCGCAGCGACATCTCGGCGTCCTGGGCCGAGGCGGCGGTGGGATAGAGCGTGCCCACCCAGCGAAGCTCCTCGTTCGCCGCGCGGTCCATGAACACCTTGAACAGCGGCTTTCGCGCCGCCGAGACGATGGCCTGCTTCTTCGGGTCCACGCCGCTCATCGCACGGGTGTTGGTCTCGGCCCAGATGCCGATGCTGGCATCGATCTTGCGCACGAGTTGCCTGTGGATGGGCGAGAGGTAGCGCAATTGTGCCTCGGTGGCGTGCTCGTAGAAGATTTCCTGGAAGCTGTCGGGCACGATCTGCGGCAGGACGTGGGCGCCGCTGCGGATCAGTTCCTCGTAGATCGCCTCCAGCAGCGGCATGGCCACCGGATCGCCCGTCAGGCGCACCAGTTGACCGGCCTCGATGCGCGTGGCGTAGTGCACCAGCACCTGCGCCAGTTTGTCCAGTCGGGGGTCGCGCACACGCAACTCCTTTCGTATCATGGCGTTCAAAGGCCGGCCAGTGTAACCACCCCCGCCCGGCCCCGCCACGGTGCGCGGCGGGTCGCAGATTCGGACGGATGTCCCAGGTTTCCCCGGGCCCCAGGGCGTAGGGTGGGTAGAGCGAGGTCCGCCGAGCGAAACCCACCAATAAGCCGTGGCGAGCGCGAAGGGCGCCGGGACCTCCTTCACCTGGCCAGCAGGGCCGGAAGGGGAATGGGGAGGCATCCCCCGCGTGCCGTGGTGGCCTTGGGAAGCAGCAGCGGGGGCCGTGCTCGTACCGAGGGTGGTGGGTTTTGCTCGGAGGACCTCGCTCTACCCACCCTACACCTTGGGAGCCCCAGAAACGGTTCCAGGCCCCCTTGTTGTGGACGCAGGTGCCGGGGGGTGCAACGCGTGGATCGGCCTTGCCTTGCGCTCAGCCGCCGTTGTCCAGCAGGGGTGCTGTGGGCGTGTCGGGGATGATCTCGGTCAGCTTGCCGCGCTTGATGACCTCGCGGCCCTTGCCGCCGCGGCTGGTGACCTCGTACCGGGCGGTGTTGATCCGCTGTTCACCACCCATGCTCGTTCGCGCCACCAGCGTATCGCGGTCGCCCGTGGCGGTCCTGAAGCCCAGCAGGCGGTCGCCCCGGGCCAGTTTCATGAGCATCACGCCGCGGCCGGGACCGCTGAGGTAGTTCACCTCCTCGACAGCGCAGGCCAAGGCGCGGGCACCGGCGCTGGCGGCCAGGATCGTCTCGGTGCCGTCGATGCGGGTCACGCCCACCACCTCCGCGCCCCGCGCCGGCCGCGCGTAGCGCCGACCGTTGCGCGTCGAGGGCTCGGCGAAGCTGCCCAGGCCGAAGCGCAGTGCGTAGCCATCGCTGGTCACCGCCAGGGCATGGGTCTGCGGGGCGTAGTCGGGGTGCTCGGGGTCTTCCTCGATGCCGGGGCTGATGCGCCCATCCAGGCTCATCGCCGCCACGATCCGCTCGCCATCCTTGAGCTTGAACAGCTTCTGGATCGGCTCGCCGTAGCCGGTGGTGGCCGG
>PUMS01000460.1 GCA_003551485.1 Phycisphaeraceae bacterium
ATCCTACTGCTCAACGCGGCTTCGCTGCGCTGGATGTGCTGGCGGTGGTGGCGGTGGTGGTGGCGCAGGTGGGCGTCATCGCTGGAGCGCTGGCCATGGTCTTGCTTGGTGTCATTGCGCTGGTTCAGATTCAGGGCAGTCGGGGCCGCCTGTACGGCACAGCGCTGGCGCTGTTCGATGTGCTGTTCTATCCGGTCATCCTGTTTCTGGTGCTCCTGTTCAGTCGTGTGCCATAGGGAGGGCCGTAGCAGGTGGGGCGGACAAGCCACCAGTCAGTAGCACCGCCACGGTGGGGTCACCCGCGTTCAGCCGCGCTGGCGGTAGGTGCTGGGGCTGATGCCCACCAGGCGGGGGAAGGTGCGCGACGGCCTCGATGCCCTGCTCTCGGGAGAGTCATCACGAAGCTGGATGGCGATTCGCAGCGGCAGGTGGATGCCCACCTCGACGCCATCGAGCGGGTGCTGGCCGAGGCCGGCGCGGCACGGCACGAGCGGCGCCGGGTGGTGGATGAGGTCGAGCGCCAGGTCCTGGACATGCTCGAGCAGCGCCTGGGCGGGCAGGCCGACCCCACACCCGCCGACGTCGCCGCCATCCTGGCCGAACTCGATCCGCCCGAGGCCTATGGCTCGGGGCAGCGCAGGCGGATGGCCGAGCATCATGAGCCGCCCGCGGAGACGGCTGAGCCGCGGATGGCGCGCACGGCGATCTGGGGCTGTGTCATCGGCCTGGTGGCGCTTGCGCTGTCCCCGGTTCCGTGGCTCTTTTTTGCTGACGGACCCGGCTTCGATGCGCTGAACGTCCTGGCGGCGGTGATGCAGATGGGGGTTATCGCCGGTGCCGTGGCCATGGTCCTGCTCGGTATCATTGCCCTGGTTCAGATTCAGGGCAGCCGGGGCCGCCTGTACGGCACAGCGCTGGCGCTGTTCGATGTTCTGCTCCATCCGGTCATTCTGCTGCTGGTGCTTCTGTTCAGTCGTGTGCCATAGGGAGGGCCGTAGCAGGTGGGGTGGCTTCAGCGTGGAACGCTGTTGAAGCCGTCGCTCGGCGGACCTCGCTCCACTCACCCGACGCGCTGCGCGCGGGCACGGGCACATTCGACTTCCGCCTTCTTCCTTCGCGCCCTCGCGCCTTCGCGTGAGACATTCCGCTGTAGCACCTGGTGAGCGGTGCGGCTGTCGGGTTGCGGCTCGGTCGCGCGGAGAGGACGGCGGCCTCAAAGGCCCGTGCATCCTGGAGCCGTCCGACGCCGCTACTTCATCTTGAAGATCGCCCGCCAGCCGGTGGGGTTGAAGGGGATGCCCAGGGTGCGGGTCAGGGCGGTGGAGCGCACATCCTGGATGGTGATGCGCACATCGGCATCGAGCTGCTGGGCCAGGTCGAGCACGCGCTGGGTGCGGCGGCGGGACACGACCACCAGGGCGATCGAGACCGGCCCATCGCGGCCTTCGCCGGGCACCTCCGTCACCGGCACTTCCGCCATGCGAAGGCCGAAGGCCACCGTGTGCGAGCGCTGACGCGAGATGAGCATCAGCAGTTGCGAGCCCATCGCCAGCTTCTCCTCCAGCCACACGCCGACGACGTTGCCCAGCGAGAACCCCACACCGTAGGCCAGCAGGGTCAGCCAGGTGACCTCCTTGAGCACGCCCGCCACGGCCAGCACCCACACCAGCACCTCGAAAAAGCCCAGCACCGCCGCGGTCACGCGATAGCCGCGCACCACGCAGATGGTCCGCAGCGTGCCCAGAGACACATCCAGGATGCGGGCGACGACGATGAACAGCGCCAGCAGCCACGGCATCGGGGCCAACAGCTCGGCCACGTCGAGCGTCACCATCAGCGTCAGAATGCAGGGGCTGGTCATCGCGGGCGGCTTCCGGGTGCGGACGATCCGCATAGGATACCCGCCCCATCCGGGCAGCCCCAACCGACCGACACGAACAACCGGCCGGGGGGCGTGATCGGCACTGGTGGACAAGCCACCCGTGGCACCCGGAGATTACTCGCCGCTCCCGGCGGCAGCCGGGGCGGGGGTGATCTCGATCCGTTCACCGATGGCGGCGAGGCGCCTTCTCAGGATGGCGGCCAGCTCGCGCCTTGCATCGGCAAGGGCCGGGTCGCGAACGAGGTTGTTTCGCTCGTGCGGGTCGGTGTGCAGGTCGTAGAGCAGGACCTCGACATACCCGCTCACCGCCGCGGGCGGGTCGAACCAGGTGAAGCTCTCCTCCGGGGCGCGCACCGCGTATTTCCATCGCGGGGTTCTCACAGCGCGGCCGACCTGGCTCATGCTGATCTGAATCAGCACATCCTGGCGCCATTGCTCACCGCCATCGGCCAGATGCTGAAGCGGCGATCCCGCCATGGCCGCCGGCACGTCGAGCCCCGCCGCGCGCAGCAGCGTCGGCGGCAGGTCCAGCAGGCACACCAGCTCATCGTAGACATCCCCGCCCTGAAAGTTCGGGCCGTGCAGGATCAGCGGCACGCGGATCGAAGCCTCGTGGGCCGAGCACTTGTACCCACTGTTTCGCGTGCGGAAGTGGCAGCCGTGGTCGCTGGTGAAGACGATCACCGTGTTGTCGGCAAGCCCCATGGCCTCCAGCGCCTCGCGAAGCTCACCCACGGTGGCATCGATGCTGCCGCAGCAGCCGAGGTAATCGGGCATCTGGCTTTGCCAGTCGCCCTCGAGGCCATCGAGGTCGCCCGGAGTACGGAATGCACGGTGGTGCTCCTTCGAGCCGATCGGACCGATGAAGCGATCGAGGTCGTTCTGCTGGTGCGGCTCCAGGATCGAGAGGAACAGGAAGAAGGGTTTTTCCGGTCCGCGGCGGGCGTAGCCGCGAAGGTAGTCGATGCCGAAGTCGACCGTGCGCACCACCCGGTAGCCTTCCCAGTCGATGCGCTGACCGTCGGTGTCGTAGAAGTAGCCCTCGTAGCCGTGGCTGGTCAGCTCGAACATGTCCGCGGCCATCCAGTGGTCACGGTAGCCGCCGCGTCGCTGCGGCGGGATGGGCCGCGTGTGGTGGTTGTCGGCCGGGTCGGTGGCCAGGTGCCACTTGCCCACGTAGGCGGTCTCGTAACCGGCCTCGCCGAGTATGCCGGCAATCGTCGCACAGTCCGGTGGCAGGGCGCGGTCGTTGAGGTGGCAGCCGGTCTGCGTGGGGTAGAGCCCGGTCTGAAGACAGGCTCGCGCCGGCCCGCCCAGCGGTTGCGGGGTGAAGCAGTGGTTGAAGCGAACCCCCTCGGCCGCGAGTCGGTCCAGGTGCGGGGTGAGCCCGGGCCAGATGGGTGAGCCGTAGCAGTCCAGCGTGTCCCAGCGCTGCTGATCGGTGAGGATGAACAGGATATTGGGGCGGTCTGGCATGGGCGGTCCCTGTCGAGCGTTCGCGCTGCGATGCGCATCATACACCGCAACGGCCCGTGCCGGTCACGGCGGTGTGGGCTCGGCCGTATCCGGCGGGTCCTGGACGCGGACCTGGGGATAGGGCTCGGCGCGCATGGGGCGGCCGTGCCAGAGGAAGTAGCCGATGCGCTTGAAGTCATCGAAGATGCGGATGAAGCACGGCAGCACGATCAGCACCAGCACCGTCGCCGCCACCAGGCCCATCGCGATGGCGATGGCCATCGGGATCAGGAACCGCGCCTGGA
>PUMS01000236.1 GCA_003551485.1 Phycisphaeraceae bacterium
CGCCTCGGTGCTTCGCGACCTGATGGATGCGCCGGGCTCGGAGGCGGTCGCGGCCGAGGCGGTCGAGCGGCAGCGGCCGCGCCTCGAGCGGTTCATGCCCGCGCTGTCGACCATCATCACCGTCTGCCCCATGCTGGGCATCCTGGGCACGGTCACGGGCATCATCGCCAGCTTCGAGGCCTTCGCCCGCCAGCAGGCCGCGGCGGACCTCGGCGAGGTCAGCCGCGGCATCGCCGAGGCGCTTTGGTCGACGGCGGGGGGCCTGACGGTGACCATCATCGTGCTGTTTCCCTACAACGTCTTCCGCGCCCAGCTCGACCGCACGCTCGGCCGCATCGAGGTGATGGTCGCCCAGGTCGCCCAGCAGCAGCACACCGCCGCGACGCCGCAGACACCGGACGATCCCGGTGGCAGCCAGACGCCGGCCGGTTCCGCCTCGCCCGCGGATCAGGCGGCCGTTCAGCGCGCCGCGTCCACCGCGCCGCGGGCGAACCGGCCCGAACGCAACGAATCGTCCGACCCCTGACAAACCGGCAGGGGTATCTGTCAGCGCAGGCCGCTCCTCGTTGCGCGCCGGCAGTGGTTGTGTGTGTTACTGCTGGTTGAGGTTGAAGATCGGCCGCTGGGGCGGTACGCCGGTGTCGAACAGTTCCGTGTCCACGCCGCGGCTGCTGCCATCGAAGAAGGACATGTTGCAGTTGCCGTGGAAGTCATCGCCGGGCGGGTGGCGGGCGACGATCCGCTCGGGATAGACGATGTCGAACTGCGCCTCGAGGGCCACGATCATGTCCGAAGGCCGGGTGACGTGGTCCGTGCGGAGGCTGCGCCAGCGGTTGATCTGCGCCACCCAGATCACCTGGAACGGCGCATCGCGCTGGCCCCGGCCGCGCCAGCCGTTGACCGCGTTGAGGTGATACCAGAAGCGGATCGCCTGGCCATCGACCGCCTCGGGCACCGTGCGGCCACCGGCGGTCTGGCGCCATTCCGAGACCCATCGCGTGCTGTTGGGCCCTACGAACTGCCAGGGCAGGCTGTTGTCCACCGGTTCATCCACGCCCTCGGGGCAGCGGAACGGGCCGTCGACATCCTCGCGCCCATCCTCCGGATACGTGAAGGTGATATAGCCCATCGCCGTGAACGTATGCCCCCACGTGCCGCGCTCAGGATAGATGCTGCTGCGCGACGGCTGATCGCGCCAGACGGCGGGCACGAGCCACCCGGCGTGATCGGCCGAGTAGTTGCTGTTTGCGGTGGCGATCTGCCGCAGGTTCGTAAGGCACTGTACGTTGCGCGCCGAGGCGGTCACCGTCGCCAGCGCCGGCAGCAGCAGTGCGATCAGCAGCGCGATGATTGAGACCACCACCAGCAGTTCGATCAGCGTGAACCCGATCCCTATGCGGCGAGGATGCATCAGACAGTGGGAATGCTCACAAACACCGCACATGCGCCTGAAGCAGGAAGACGGCTCGGCCATGACATGTCGCCTCCAAAACAGCGACCGCGATCGAACGGCGACCGTGTTGATGTAGCTGATGCTACAACGCCACACCCTTCCAGTCAATTGCATTTTCCGCAGCGCAAGGGTAAAAAATGCGCAATACCTCGCAGGCATGAGGCCGAACGAAGACCGTCTGACCGATCACCCATCCCGCGGCGGCTCCCGGAGCCGCACTCCCGGGGCCCCTGTCTCATATTCCAGACGCCATCGACGTGACCTGCCGCTGATGCAGGGTCCTCGAAGGCGGCACGAACTGTGGTGACACTTTAAAGTGCGCGAATCGAAGAGGTTGGCCGAAGAGAATCCGGCACGGCCGAGCCGCAGCCCAACGGCCGCGCCGATGGCCTGAACATCCGGAAGAATGCCTCACGTGAAAGCGCGAAGGAAGGCAAGGGGGCTCGGATCAGGGGCATCCACGCAAGGGCCGTGCGGGCATGGTGGGTGACCGGAGCCACGGATCGCCAATCCCGGGCGCTGGCGAAGCGGTTGCGAGGAAGACCTCGGTCTACCCGCCTTATGCGCTGCGGCTTCTGGGGCCGCTACTGTCCCGCCTCATCGGCCGCTGAGTTGCTCGATCATCTCGCGGCGGGTGCCGTCGAGGGTATCGTCTGCCAGCAGCCGATCGAAGATGGTATCGAGCTCAGCCCCATGGCCCTGGCGGATCATCTCCCGCCGCCAGCGGTCCAGGTCCTCTTCCATGTGCCGGGCCATGGGGTGGACGATCGCCAGGGCCATTGCCTGATCGACCACCTCCTGTGGGCGGCCGTCGGTGGCATGGTCGAGCACCCGTCGTGTCAGGGCCTCGGCGGCGATCGTGCGGAGCAGGTCGTGACGCAACATCTGTTCGGGTGGCAGGGCGGTGACGGCGTCGGCTCGGCCCTGCTCGAAGGCGGTCAGGGCGGCCAGGACCAGGTCGTCGGCCTCGTGGTCGGCCGCTTGGGCCAGCACCTCCAGGGCCGGTTCGACGGCTTGCTCCGGTTCGAGCATCGCGGCGAGGCGCAGCCGCTCGGCCACGGGCGCATCCGCCGGCGCCGGCCAGGTCAACTTCGACTGCTCACCGGCCAGTTCGACCGCGAGGCGCTGGGGCGGGGCCGGCCGCAGGGCGAACAGGGGGTCGCCGATGAGGGTGAGCATCCACGGCTCATACGCCGGTTCGCCCGGCCTCCGCCGCGCGGCGAAAGCCAGGGGCGTGCCCCGGATGAACATCTCCGCCACGGCGTTGGGATGGGTAAAGCCGTGCAGGTAGGGCTCGTTGACCGAGCCGTAGTACCAGTAGGCCCCGCCGGCGATGGCGCGGCCGGCGATGGTGTGGATGCGGTGCGGCCGCTGCGCGCTGAAGCTGTGCACCACGTGCATCGCCACCGGCCGGCCCACGGGCATGTCCGTGGCGCGGCCATCGCCGCGCACGTTCCAATACGCGCTGCCGCCGGAGGAGTTGAGCCAGATCATGTCCCAGCGGTTGATCGGGCCCGTGCTCTGGCGGAAGCGGTGGGCGGTGGCCTTCTCATCGCTCTTAAACTCGACGGTTTCGATCGCCCCGTCCAGGACTTCCGCTGCGCGGTCCATGCGGTAGGCGGCCAGGGGGCCGCGCGGCGGGTAGGCATCGAACACCAGCGCCGAGCGAGGCTGAAGGAACATCGAGCACATCGCCTGGTAGACGCTCTGCGCCGGGGAACCGGTCAGGTGCCCGGCCACCGCCAGGCGGATGCCGCCATCGTTTCGCCCCAGCGCATCGGCCGTGGCGCGGAGCGGGCGCTGCTCGGCCTCGGCCCGGTAGCGGTAGGGAAACTCACCGGCCAGCGTCAGCCCGCACCAGCTATCCAGCCGCAGCAGGCGCCACCGCTGCATGGCCTGCATCAGTTCCCGGTTGAGCTCGCTCACCTCGTCGGCGGTGGCGATCGAATTGAAACGACGGGCACTCTGGTGAAGCAGTACCGGCTGGCCGCGGCCAAGCGCCAGGGCCAGGCCGCCCATCCGCTGGGGGTCCTCCGGGTCGATCACCACCAGCCCCGGCGCGAGCATGCCGGCCTCGCGCAGCGCCTGGTTGTGGGCCTCGATGCGTGCTTCGAGCCCGCCGCGAACCCCCTCGGCCTCGGCGTGGCCGCCGACATCGCCGGGATCGGCCCGTTCGGCCCC
>PUMS01000379.1 GCA_003551485.1 Phycisphaeraceae bacterium
CATCGGCGGCTGCTGCGGCACCACGCCCGAGCACATCCGCGCCATCGCCGAGAAGATCGACAACCGCGAGCCGGCGAGGCGCGAGCCGAAGCTGGCGCCATCGTGCTCGAGCCTCTACAGCCCCGTCGAGCTGCGCCAGGAAAGCTCGCTGCTGATGGTCGGTGAACGCACCAACGCCAACGGCTCGCGCAAGTTCAAGCAGATGCTGGCCGATGAGGACTGGGACGGCCTGGTTTCCTGGGCCCGCACCGAGGTCAAGGGCGGTGCCCACCTGCTCGATGTGTGCGTCGACTACGTCGGCCGCGACGGCGTCAAGGACATGACCGAGGTCGTCCGGCGCTACGTGCAGCAGGTGCCGGTTCCGCTGATGCTGGACTCGACCGAGGCCGAGGTGATCGAGGCCGGGCTGAAGCTCTCGGGCGGCAAGTGCATCGTCAATTCGATCAACCTCGAGGACGGTGAGCAGCGCCTCGAGGACATCTGCCCCATGCTGCGAAAGTACGGCGCCGCCGTCGTCGCCCTGACCATCGACGAGGACCAGGAAGCGGGGATGGCCAAGACGGCGCAGCGCAAGATCGAGATCGCCCGCCGCATCCACAAGCTGTGTACCGGGAAATACGGCATCCGGGAAGAGGACATCATCTTCGACCCGCTCACCTTCACCATCGCCACGGGCAACGAGGATGACCGCCGCCTTGGCCTGGAAACCCTCGAGGGCATCGAGGCGATCGCGAAGCAATTGCCCGAATGCGGCATCATCCTGGGCCTTTCAAACATCAGCTTCGGCCTCAAGCCGGCGGCGCGGGTGGTGCTCAACAGCGTCTTCCTGCACGAAGCGCAGCAGCGCGGCCTGACCGCCGCCATCGTGCACGCCTCGAAGATTCTGCCCAGGCACAAGATCGACGAGGAGCAGTGGCAGGCGGCCATCGACCTGATCTACGATCACCGCGACCGCGCGGGCAAGACCGTCGACGGCCGCACCTACCCCGAGAAGTTCGACCCGCTGCTGCACTTCATCAAGCTCTTCCCCGATGATGCCGCCGGCCCCGCCGCCGTGGCGGAGAAGGAGCTGAGCATCGAGGAGAAGCTCCAGCGCCACATCGTCGACGGCGAGAAGCAGCAGCTCGAGGAACACCTCGATGAGGCGCTGAAGAAGTACGGCCCGCTGACCATCATCAACGAGCACCTGCTCGCGGGCATGAAGGTCGTCGGCGAGCTGTTCGGCAGCGGCCAGATGCAGCTTCCGTTCGTGCTCCAGAGTGCCGAGGTGATGAAGCAGGCGGTGGCCCACCTCGAACCGCACATGGAGAAGCAGGAAACGCGCGAAAGCAAGGGCCGCCTGGTGCTGGCCACGGTCAAGGGCGATGTGCACGACATCGGCAAGAACCTGGTCGACATCATCCTGACCAACAACGGCTACGAGGTGGTCAACCTGGGCATCAAGCAGCCGTTGAACAACATCATCGAGGCGTGCAAAGAGCACGATGCCGATGCCATCGGCATGTCGGGCCTGCTGGTCAAGAGCGTGGGCGTGATGAAGGAGAACCTCGACCAGATGGCCTCTGACGGCATGGATGTGCCCGTACTGCTCGGCGGGGCAGCGCTGACGCGGCACTACTGCGAGAATGACCTGCGCAAGAGCTACACCAGCGGCCATGTCTTCTACGGCAAGGATGCCTTCGAGGCGCTCGACGTGATGGGCGCGCTGGCCGAGGGGCGCATCGGCGAGCTCAACGAGCAGATCGAGCAGCGCCTGGCCAAGCGGGCCGAGAGCGACCGCAAGGTCGCCGCGGCCCGGGCGGGCAAGGAAGAAGCCGCCGCGGCCGGTGGTGGCGGTGGCGACGGTGAGAAGCCCGCGGCCACCGCGCAGGCCACCGCCCCGCCGCGCAGCGATGTGAAGCGCGAGATTGAGGTGCCCAGGGCACCGTTCTTCGGCTCGCGCATCGCCGGGGACATCCCGCTTGAGAAGATCGTTCCCTACATCAACAAGGTGGCGCTGTTCCGCGGGCAGTGGGGCTTCAAGAAGGGCCAGATGAGCGATGAGCAGTACCAGCAACAGCTCCAGACCGAGGTCGAGCCCATCCTGAAACGCCTCATCGACAGCGCCCGCGAGGAAGGCTGGCTCCAGCCGCAGGTGGTCTACGGCTATTTCCCCTGTAACAGCGAGGGCAACGACCTGATCCTCTACGACCCCGAGGCCCCTGAGCGCGAGGTCGAGCGGTTCACCTTTCCCCGCCAGGAGGGCCGCAAACACCTGTGCATCAGCGACTTCTTCCGCCCGGTGGGTTCAGCCGAGAAGGATGTGCTGGGTCTTTCCTGCGTGACGATGGGCGCCGAGGTCAGCCGCCGCGCCAAGGAACTGTTCGACAGCAACCACTACAGCGAGTACCTGTACGTGCACGGTGTGGGAGTCGAGACCGCCGAAGCGCTGGCCGAGTTCTGGCACAGGCACATGCGACAGGAACTGGGCATCGATGCCGATGATGCGGCCGACATCCGCAAGCTGTTCACGCAGCGCTACCGCGGCAGCCGCTACAGCTTCGGCTACCCCGCCTGCCCGGAGATGAGCGACCAGGAGAAGCTCTTCTGGCTGCTCAAGCCCGAGCGCATCGGATGCAGGCTGACTGAAAACTGGCAGATCGACCCCGAGCAGTCAACCTCCGCCATCATCGTCCACCACCCCGAAGCCAAGTACTTCAACGTCTGATTCCCCACATACCCTCAACTGAAGAGCCAGCAGACGGCCCAGGCCGCTCGCGAGGCGGGTCGGCAGCGAGTTTCCCTTGGCCTCGCTCATGGGCACTTTCGCATGATCCGCCCGCTTCGGCGGTGGCATCAGGATACCCGCCCATCCCCGTCCAGCACCCTCCGCCGGCGCTGGCCGTGCCATCGACAAGCGTATTGGCGCTCCAGGCCATTGCCGAGCTGCGGGCCCGGTGTCGTCCCCTCAGCACGGCCTAGCTCACCCGGCAGGCCAGAAACAGCTCCAGCAGGTCGCGGTCGATGTCGATGCCGTGGACGGTCTCGATGCGCGCGCCCGCCCGGCCGTGATCGGCGATGCCGAAGGGGCCGCGGAACTGCCACAGGGCATAGCCCCAGCCCAGGTCCTGGTACGTGGCGAACAGGTCACTCAGCCAGGCCAGGGCGACCTCGTTGGGTGTCTGGTTGTAACAGCCGCACTCACCGGCGTGGATAGTCACACCCGCATCGGCCAGATGCCGCCACGGCTGGTAGTGATCGAGCAGCGTCTGCCGGTCCCATCGCCGGCCCTGCCACTCGAGGCCCGGCCATTTGGGGGTCGGGGCGTCGGCCAGGATGTGGCTGACCCAGCTTGCGCCGTAGTGGCTGATGGCCATCGGGGCGTAGCCGCGGCAGCTCTGCCGCAGGTCGAGGTCGGCAAGCTCGGGCAGGGGGATGTTGCCGGCGTTGAGGCCATCGACGGTGATGGGCCGGTCGGGGTCCGCTTCCCGGATCGCCGCGACGGTTCGGCGCATCAGCGCCTCGTGGCCTTCCCGCGTCATCTCGTAGCGGCCCACGGGCGGTGGTTCGTTGACCAGGTCGAACTCGAGCTCGGCGGCGGGGATGCCGCGGTAGCGCCTCGCCCAAGTGGCCCACAG
>PUMS01000061.1 GCA_003551485.1 Phycisphaeraceae bacterium
AGCTTCACCCACCACTACACGATGGTGACCGGCATCGGCCCGGCCGACTACGCCAACGAGGATGCGGTGGTGCATTTCGACAATGAAGGCGGCAGGCTCGAGGTCGCCGTGCCGCGGCTGAGACGCGACCTCGAGGCCGAGCTTGACGGCCGGCGGCTGGGTCGCATCGCCGAAATCCGGCCCGAGCAGCCGGCGCATTTCGAACTGCCCGAAGACCTCGAAGGCGGCCACCTGGTGCTGCGCGGTGATGGCCGGGTGCTGATCGACCGGGAACTGCCCATCGTGCCCGAGGGCAATCCCGACGACCACGACCGCATCGTGTCCAAGTCGGACCTGGGCTGGGCCGAGGGCAACGAGCGCATCGGCGATCAGATGGACTTTGGCCGTACCCTGTCGAGGGCCGCGCGGATGTATCCCGCCGGGTCGCTCGGCCGCGGGCGCGTGCAATACCGCCTCGGTCGGATCGATGCCGCCATCGATGCCCTCGAGGCCTTTGTGGAAGCCGAGCCGGGCGAAGGTGAAGGCTGGCACCTGCTGGGCGTGGCCCGGCTGGAGCAGGGCGAGGCGGCCGCGGCGGCCGAAGCCTTCCAGCGTGCGGTGGAGGCCGAGCAGCCCTACCACGCGGCGTTTTACTTTCAGGCCCTGGCCCGCATCGAGGCCGGTGAGGGAGCCGCGGCCCGTGACCTGCTGCTGCAATTACTCCATGAGCAGCCCGAGCACTACGAGGCCCGACTGCTCGCGGCCCGCCTGCTGGCGGATCGCGCCTCGGCGGAGACCGGCGCGCGCGAGGCCGCCCTCGATGAAGCCGGGGCCCTGGTCGAGACCGACCCCGCCGACCCCCGCGCCCTGTGGGTGTGGAAGCAGGCCGCCGCCGCCGCGGGCGATGAGCGGATGGAACGTCGCGCCGCCGAAGCCCTCGACCGCATGACGGTCGAGACGGGGGCCCCCCGTCGTCTCGAAGAGTTCCAGGCCGCCGCCGAAGGCCGCTTCCTGCCTCCCCAGCGCCTGGAGCAGTTCAACTGACCGCCGCCGCGGCACCAGGCGATGGACGTCGAAAGGCGCAGCAATACCCGGCTTCCGCGTCCCAATGAACGAGAGATGGAACATGAGCTTGCAGGCATCGATCGGCATTCAACTGTTCTGTGTGCGCGGCGAGTGCGGTCGCGATCTGCCCGCGACGCTGGCCACGGTGGCGCAGATGGGCTACCGGGGCGCTGAGCCGTGGGGCTATCGCGGCGAAGCGCTTGAGTGGATGGGCCAACCCGCAGCCCAGATCCGCCGCATGTACGATGACCACGGCCTGACATGCTGCGGCATTCACCTGGCCACGGCGGCACTTGCGGAGAACCTGCCGCGCACCATTGACTTCTGCCATGCGCTGGGCTGCCGGTTTCTGGTCATCGCTGCTGACAGGCAGCGCATGGGCTCGATGGCGGGCATCGAGCAGCTCGCGGGCATACTCAACGTCGCTGTGGAAGAGCTCGATGCCCATGGCATGGCCTGCGGCTACCACGCCCACGGTTTCGACTTCGCCCGCATCGAGGGGCAGGTGGCCTGGGATGCCCTCTTTTCGCGGACCCATCCGCAGGTCATCATGCAGTTGGACATCGGCAACTGTGCCGGCGGTGGCGGCGACCCGGTGGCTACGTTGAAGCGATTCCCCGGCCGCGCCCGGTCGGTGCACCTGAAGGAGCACGGCGGCGCTGAGGATGCCGCCATCGGCGAGGGCGGGATCGACTGGGGGGCGGTATTCACCGCCTGCGGCGAGCATCAGCCCGTGGAATGGTACGTGGTCGAGCAGGGCAGCGATGATGGCACCGGCTTCGACATCCCCCGGCGCAGCCTCGAGGCGCTCGCGCGCATGGGGATTACGGGGGGCGAGGCGCGGCCACGGACGCCATGACAGGGAGCGATCATCAAGAGTCGGCACTTGCCCCGTTGCACGGCGGTGCGACCGGATCGATCGCCGCGACGTGATGCTGCGGTGCCCCGAAGGGGGCGGCAGGCGTGCTGCCGCAGAACCGGTGCGGCGTCAGGCAACGGCTGGGGCGGTGCAACGGCCGCAGTGCGCAGCGCCGTTGATGCGGTCGCTCTGCAACCCTGGCTCGACCCACCCTTTACCATGGCCCGGCCGTGAACGGTTGGCCCGCAGGTGATGCAACGGCGCGGCAGTGAAGTGCGGCGGCCCTGTTGAGAAACTCACGTCCGCCCGAACTGCTTTTGCAGCTCCCTGAGGCTGAGGCGGATCTGGGTGGGGCGGCCGTGGGGGCAACTGCCGGCGCGGTCGATCTGGTCGCGGCGGGCGAGCAGTTCGGCCAGTTCCTGCCCCGAAAGGCGGTCGCCGGCCTTGACCGCTGCCTTGCAGGCCATCATGTCCAGCACCTCGTGAAGGGCGGCCTCATCGGCGGTGCTGCCGTCGGGGGCGAGGGTGCCATCCTCGACCCGATCGAGCAGCTCTTCGAGGAACTCGGACGGGTCCACGTGACGGTCGAAGAGGAAGCTGGGGAAGGCGTGGATGCCGATCGTCGCCGGGCCCATCGGCTCGGCCTCGATGCCCAGCCGGCCCAGCAGGGGCCCAAGCGCTTCGAGCGCCTCCAGCCGCCTGCCCGCGGCGGGGAGTTGAACGGGCATCAGCAGACGCTGCGATTCCAGCGAGCGGCCGTTTTCCAGCACGCGCCGGCGAAGCTCCTCGAACATCACCCGCTCGTGCAGCGCGTGCTGGTCGATGATCACGATGCCCTGCTCATCCTGTGTCACCAGGTAGCTTTCATGCACCTGGAGCACCTGCGGGGAAGTGGGTGCAGCGTGGCCGTTGGCGCGGGAGGCGGTATCGGCCGGGGATTGGGCGGCGCCCTCAGCTTCGCCGGCCGGGGGCCTGGCATCGGGCCCATCGCCCTGCATGGCGCGGCGGAGTTCCTGGTAGACCAAGCCCTTGCGGTCCGGGTCCATTCGGTGGAAGTAGTCCACGAACGCATCGCGATGGCCGGGGGCCTTCGGCGATGCGGCCGTCCCGCTGCGCTTGCCGGCGGTGGGGCCGGCCTGGCCGGCGGGCAATGGTCCCGGCGGCGGGGTAAAGGTGGGGTTTGAGGATGGGGCCGGTGACGGATTGCGGCCCGCGAGGTCTTCGCCGCCAGAGACAGCGGGCGAAAACGCGCCGGGGCTGGTGGGGGGGTCGCCGGCGAAATCGGCCTCCTGCGCTGGGTCGGTGCCGGCTTCTTCCCCGACGTCGAGCAGGGACGGCTCGGATGTGCCCGGCGGCTTGAGCTGCCACCCCTGGCCGCCGCCGATGGCGGCCTTCGGTGTCAGGTCCGCCCCGAGCAGGGCCTGGCGGATGGCCGACAGCAGCAGGCCGTGGGCGCGGTTGGGGTCGGCGAAGCGGACCTCGGCCTTGGTCGGGTGGACGTTGACATCGACCAGGTGCGGGTCCACCCGCAGCAGGGCCACGACCATCGGCTGGCGGTCGGCCGGCAGCAGGCCGCGGTAGGCCTCCTTCATTGCGTGGCTCAGGCCCCGGTCGCGCACCGGCCGGCCGTTGATGCACAGGTACTGGAACCGCGCGCTGGCCCGCGCCACCGAGGGCAGCCCCGCCAGGCCCCACAGGCTCATCGCCGCCGG
>PUMS01000067.1 GCA_003551485.1 Phycisphaeraceae bacterium
CCCCGCCGATGGGCCGGCGACCGGCCCGCGGGACTTGTGGAGGAATTCGTATGCAGTTGATGCTGTTTCGCCATCTGTGGGGTGTCGGTGACCCTTGGGAACGCGCCTTTGGCGAGTTTGTCCAGGAGGGCTACACCGGCATCGAGACGGGCCTGCCTCAGGACGACCAGGCCGCCCGCTTCCGCGACCTGCTCAGCGCCCACCAGCTTGGCTACATCGCTCAGATTTTCACCG
Source organism: Phycisphaeraceae bacterium (assembly GCA_003551485.1). Taxonomy (GTDB): domain Bacteria; phylum Planctomycetota; class Phycisphaerae; order Phycisphaerales; family Phycisphaeraceae; genus B1Sed10-187. The sequence continues at coordinate 235 of PUMS01000067.1, forward strand.
GCGGCCAGACCGTGGCCGAGCACATCGACTCCTTCCGCCGACAGTTGGAACGGGCCGCGAGCTTCTCGCCCCGCACCGTCGTCTGCCACGGGGGGTCGGATGTCTTTTCGCCGCAGGAAGCCGAGCAGTTCTTCCGTGAGGCCGTGCGCATCGAGACGGCGGTGGGCCTGCCCGTGGCGCATGAGACCCACCGCGGGAGGATTCTCTTCCACCCCCGCATCACCGCGGCGATGCTCGAGGCGTTGGATGGGCTGAAGCTCTGCTGCGACTTCTCGCACTGGGTCTGCGTGTGCGAACGGCTGATCCACGACCAGGTCGACGTCATCCGCCAATGCGCCCGCCGCGCGTTGCACCTGCACGCCCGAGTCGGCTACGAGGAGGGCCCGCAGGTGCCCGACCCCACGGCTCCGGAGTATCAGCGCCACGTCGAGGCTCACGAACAGTGGTGGGACCTGGTGTGGGATGCCCAGGCCGAAGCCGGCGTGCAGGTCAGCACGCTGACGCCAGAGTTCGGCCCGCCGGGCTACCTGCACACTCTGCCGCACACCAACGTTCCCGTGGCCCACCTCCGCAGCATCTGCAACTGGCAGGCCCGACGCCAGGCCGAGCGCTTCGTCAGGCGTTTCGCGTGAGGCCACATCGGCGGCGATGACGTGACGTGACGTGACGGCTTTTCGGGTATATGCTCCGGTAGGAGGAGCAAATGCTCGGGTTCGGGCGCATAGAGTGAGCCGCACCCGAACACGCCTGATGGAGCAGGTTGCCATGCCACCCTACGTGCAATGGTCCAACCGGATACAAGGGCCCCATCCCCCCTGCCGGCCGAGGGATCGCCATCGGGCGCTGCGGGCGGGGGCGATGCTGTGCCTGCTGGCCGGCGCCATGCTGCTCGTGGCGGGGCCGGGTCTCCGGGCCGAAACGGGCGAGCAGCCGCAGGGCGATGAAGCCGAAAACGGTCCCGCCCCGGCGATGCTGATCGAGATCGATGGCGCCATCGGCCCGGCGACCACCCACCACGTTCGCCGCGGCATCGCCGAAGCCGGCCAGCGCGACGTCTCGGTGCTCATCGTGCGGATGAACACCCCCGGCGGGCTGGACAGCTCGACGCGCGAGATCGTACAGGCGATTCTCGGTTCGCCCGTGCCCGTGATCGTCTACGTCGCCCCCAGCGGTGCGCGGGCCACCAGTGCCGGCACCTACATCCTCTTCGCCAGTCACCTCGCGGGGATGGCGCCGGGCACCACGGTGGGCGCGGCCACGCCCATCCGCATGGGCGCATCGGTCCAGGACGCCGATCCGCTGACCGACCGGGTGCCCCAGCCCATGCGAGACCGGGTGGCCGAGTTCCGCGGCGTCGAGCAGGCTCAGACGCAACAAGAGCAAGATGCGGCGGCCGATGAGGATGATCCGGATGCGGCCGATGATGCGGCCGATCCGCAGCGCCCCGACCCCCGCGATGCGATGGAACGCAAGATCATCGAGGATTCGGTGGCCTACCTGCGCGGGCTGGCCGAGCTTCGCGGCCGCAACAAGGACTGGGCCGAGCGCGCCGTTCGCGAAGGGGTGAGCCTGGCCTACAACGAGGCCCTGGAGATGGGCGTGATCGAGATCATCGCCGGCGATGTCCAGAGCCTGCTGCAACAGGCCGACGGCATGGCCGTGCAACTGGATGAGCGGGAGACGACCCTGCGCACGGCCGGCGCAGCGGTCGAGGTCTTCCATGCCGACTGGCGGACGCAGCTCCTGGCGGTACTGGCCAATCCCAACACCGCCTTCATCCTCATGATGCTGGGCATCTATGGGCTGATCCTGGAGTTTTCCAACCCCGGCGCGATCTACCCGGGCGTGATCGGGGCGATCTGCCTGCTGCTGGCCCTGTTCGCCCTGGGGATGCTGCCGCTGAACTGGGCGGCGATGGGGTTGCTGCTGCTGGGCATCGCCCTGATGGTGGGCGAGGCTTTCACGCCCACCTTCGGCATCCTGGGCGTTGGCGGGGTCATTGCATTCATCCTGGGCGCGTTGATGCTGTTCGACACCGATGTGCCGGCCTTCCAACTGGGCTGGCCGGTGGTCATCGTGGCCACGGCATTCAGCGTGGGGGTGTTCATCTTTCTGGTTTCCATGCTGTGGCAGTCACAGCGGCGCGCGGTGGTCTCGGGCCGCGAGCAACTCATCGGCGCGGTGGGCCAGGTCCTGGCGTGGGACCCCCAGGCCCGGCGCGGCCGCATCCGCGTGCTGGGTGAGCTGTGGAACGCCGAATCGGATGATCCGATCGAACCCGACACACAGGTCCGCATCACCGCAGCGCCGAGCCTGACGTTGCGGGTGCAACCGGTCAAGACCAGGGACGAAGAGGCGGCCACACCTGGCGGGACGGACACCCCACAGCCGCCGCAGCCTCCATCGAAAGGACGTCAATCATGAGCATGCTGCTTAACGCCCCGCCGGGCCCGCCGGTGGACCTGGCCACGCTGATCTACGTGGCCATTGGTTTTCTCATCATCCTGTTTCTGGCCTCGGCCATCCGCATCCTGCGCGAGTATGAGCGAGGGGTGATCTTCCAGCTCGGCCGATTCTGGAAGGTGAAGGGGCCGGGGCTCATCATCGTCATCCCGGTCATTCAGCAGATGGTCCGTGTGGACCTTCGTATCGTGACCCAGGACGTGCCGCCGCAGGACGTGATCAGCCGCGATAACGTCTCGGTGAAGGTCAACGCGGTGATCTATTACCGGGTGGTCGATTCGGAGCGGGCGATCATCCAGGTCGCCAGCTTCATGAAGGCCACCAGCGAGCTGGCCCAGACCACGCTGCGATCGGTGCTGGGCAAGCACGACCTGGATGAGATGCTCGCCGAGCGCGACAAGCTCAACGATGACATCCAGCAGATTCTCGATCAGCAGACCGATGCCTGGGGCATCAAGGTCACCAACGTCGAGATCAAGCACGTGGACCTCGATGAGACGATGGTCCGTGCCATCGCCCGCCAGGCCGAGGCCGAGCGCTACCGCCGCGCCAAGATCATCAACGCCCAGGGCGAGCAGCAGGCGGCACAGAAGCTGGTCGACGCCGCCGACATCCTGGCGCGCAACAAGCAGGCGATGCAGCTTCGTTACCTGGCCACGCTGCTGGACATCGCCGGGGAGAAGAACTCGACCATCGTCTTCCCCCTGCCCATCGAGATGCTGGGCAACCTCATCTCCGCGGCCCAACCCCGGGGCGGCTCCTCCAGCACGTCGTAGGGCGACCGCGCCAAGACGGTGGCTTTGCATGGGCGGCATGGTCAGCGGCCTTTCGGGGCGTGCGCGGGCGAATGGATGGCCATGCCGGCATCTCGGTCCCGTCATGGCCATCAGCCG
>PUMS01000393.1 GCA_003551485.1 Phycisphaeraceae bacterium
CAGCGCTGGAGCCGGCCGAGGTTCCCGGCGGCGAGCCGGTGCCCGGGTGGATGCAGGTGGAGATTCCCCTGGAACTCTACGAGGCGGTGCGCACCTTCCAGCGCGAGAGCCGCCCGCCGTTCCGCGCCCGGCCCTTCGACGTGCAGCTCATCGGTGGCATGGTGCTCTCGGAGGGCAGGATCGCCGAGATGAAGACCGGCGAGGGCAAGACCATCGTCGCCCCGCTGGCCTGCTACCTGGCGTGCATCGAGGGGCTGCATTGCAGCGTGGTGACGGTCAACGACTACCTGGTGCAGCGCGACCGCGACTGGGTCTTTCCCTTCTACTACTGGCTGGGCCTGACGGTGGGGGCGATCCACCCCCAGCACATGCAGCCTGCGGCGAAGAAGGCCGAGGCCTACGGCTGCGACGTGCGCTACGGGACCAACAGCGAGTTCGGCTTCGACTACCTTCGCGACAACATGAAGCTGAGCGTGCGCGAGCAGGTGCAGCGTCACCGCGACTTCTGCATCATCGATGAGGTCGACTCGATCCTCATCGACGAGGCGCGCACGCCGCTGATCATCTCCGGCGCCGCCCGCGATGATGCGCCGCGCTACGGCCTGGCCGATCAGCTCGCCCGCCACCTGATCCAGAAGCAGCGCCCCTGGGATGCCGCCGACCGCAAGGTGCGCGAGGCGATCATGAAGATGCGCGGCCTCGAGGGTGACATCCGCAACACCCGCGAAAAGGACCGCATCCCCGAGATGCGCGAGCAGATGCGCCGGCTCAGGGAGGAGACGGTCCCCCGGCTCGAGGCCGAGCGCGACCAGCACACCCAGTACTACGAGGTCGAGCGTGACAAGAAGGCCGCCCACCTGACCCATGAAGGCGTCGCCGAGGCCCAGAAGGTCGCCGGCATCGGCTCGTTCTACCACGGGGCCAACATCGACATGCCCCACCTGCTCGAGAACGCCCTGCGCGCCCACGTGATCTACCAGCGCGACAAGGACTACGTCGTGCAGAACGGCGAGGTCATCATCGTCGATGAGAACACCGGCCGGCTCATGATCGGGCGCCAGTGGTCCGACGGCCTTCACCAGGCCGTCGAGGCCAAGGAGAAGGTCAAGATCAAGGAAGAGACCCAGACCCTGGCCACGGTCACCATCCAGAACTACTTCAAGCTCTACAAGCGCCTCGCGGGCATGACCGGCACGGCCATGACCGAGGCCAACGAGTTCTACGAGATTTACAAGCTCGACGTCGTCAGCGTGCCCACCAACCTGCCCGTGCGGCGCACCGACCTCGACGACCTGATCTTCCTCTCGGCCAAGGACAAGTGGGATGCGATCCTCGACGAGATCAAGCGCATGCACGACGTGGGCCAGCCCGTGCTCGTGGGCACCACCAGCGTCGAGTACAGCGAGCGCCTCAGCCAGATGCTGACCAAGCGGCTGGGCATCCCCCACGAGGTGCTCAACGCCAAGAATCACGAGCGCGAGGCGCAGATCATCGCCAACGCCGGCGATCTGGGCGCTGTGATGATCGCCACCAACATGGCAGGCCGCGGCACCGACATCCGCCTGCGGCCGATCCGCCGCGAGAAGCTCATCGAGCACTGGAAGCGCCGAAACCTCCTGCCCGCCGGGGCCAAGGCGGAGATGGAGGACCAGCGCATCATCAACCTGGCCTGCCGGCACCAGCTCTGCACGCTGCTGGGCATGAAGCCGGCCGAGGTGCAGAAGCTCAGTGATGAGGATGTGCGGCTTCGCCTGCTTCGCCACTGGGTGGCCGAGTACAGCCCCGCGGGCGACCGCGCCGAAGGCATGAGCCTCGAGCAGTGCGAGGCCGAGCTCGATGCCGTGCCCGGCTTCAAGATGCACCGGCTGGAGACCTGGCCCACGACCGAAGCCATGGGCGGGCTGCACATCGTCGGCACCGAGCGCCACGAGTCGCGGCGGATCGACAACCAGCTCCGAGGCCGGTCCGGCCGCCAGGGCGACCGCGGTTCGTCGCGATTCTTCATCTCGCTCGAGGACGACCTGATGAAGCTGTTCGCCGGCAAGGCCGTGCTCTCGGCCCTGTCGCGCCTGGGCATGAAGGAGGGTGACCACATCGAGCACAAGTGGATCACCCGCAGCGTCGAGCGCGCCCAGCGCAAGGTCGAGGAACGCAACTTCCAGATCCGCAAGAACCTGCTCGAATACGACGAGGTCATGGAGTATCAGCGAAACGGCTTCTACTCCATCCGCCAGCAGGTGCTCGAGGGCCGCGACATCGACCGCATCATCTTCAACTACATCGAAGACGCCGTCGAGGATGCCGTCAACGAATTCCTCTCGCCCGACTACCGATCCAACCAGATCTCCGAGTGGGCGCGGGCGGAACTGGACGTCTCGACCGACCCCGTGCGGCTGCGCGCGGCCGAGGATGACGTCGAAACGATGGTCATGGAGCTCAAGGATCAGGCGCGGGCGGACGTGCAGTCGGTGGTCGAGACCACCATCGGCGAGTACATGTCCAGCGACACCGATCCCGAGGACTGGGACCTTCGCGGCCTGGCCGCCTGGGCCCAGAGCCGCTTCAACGTCAACTTCACCCAGGCGCGGCTGCGCAAGATGAGCCCCGAGGAGGTCAGCGAGCAGTTGATCGAGGCCGCCCAGGCCGAGGTTGAGAAGAAGGACTTCACCGGCGTCGCCCCCTTCCTCGACGAACTCTACCCCCAGCGCAAGCTTGCCGAGTGGGCCAACCAGAAGTTCGACCTCGAGATCACCGCCGAGCAGCTCGATCTCGATGAACGCGAGCAGATCATCACCTTCATTCTCGAGAAGGCCCGCAGTGCCTACCGCCGCCGCGAGATCACCTATCCGGTCGAGTACACCCTCGATCTGGCCTTCGACCTGGCGCGCCAGGACAGCCGCGAGGCCGCCCAGAAGCTCAGCGAGTGGGTCAAGGTCCGCTACGATGAGGACTGGCCGGCCGAGGAGATTCTGAAGCTGACCGGCGGCGACCTGCGCGAGCGGCTCATGGCCATTGCCCAGCGCTACCACGAGGAAGACCGCCTCGAGAAGATCGTCGACCGGAAGCTGGCCGAGGCTCCCTCCGCCCAGGAGCTGCGCACGTGGGCCCAAGAGAAGTTCGGCGAGAAGCTCGAGGCCGAACGCTTCGATGAGGCCGAGCCCGAGCAGCGCCGGCAGATGCTCATCGATGCCGGCCGCCGCATGCACCGCGCGGAGCTGAGTTCGCTGGAACGCTTCATCCTGCTTCAGATCCTCGACAGCGCGTGGAAGGATCACCTCTATGCCATGGACCACCTCAAGAGTTCGGTGGGCCTGGCCGGCTATGCCCAGCAGGACCCGCGCATCGAATACAAGCGCCAGGGCGGCAACCTCTTCCAGCGGATGCACGCGGTGGTGCGAGACCGGGTGACCAACCTCATCTTCCGCGCCCGCCTGACCACCGAGACGCAGATGCGCGACGTCTACAGCCGCCAGCAGGCCGTCCATGCCGAGGCACAGAACGCCTACGCCGCCCAGCGCCAGCAGCAGGAGGGCCAGCAGCAACCCGAGGGCGACCTCGCCCGCGCCGAACGCGGCC
>PUMS01000051.1 GCA_003551485.1 Phycisphaeraceae bacterium
CCTGCACACGCTCCAGAGCGACGGCGAGCACACCTTCCTGGTCATGGAACTGGTCGAGGGCTCGACGCTCGAGCAGCGACTCGAACAGCGCACGCACCGGCGGATGCCATGGGCGCAGCTCAAGCCCATCGCCGAGCAGATCGCCGCGGCGATCGACCACGCTCATGCGCTGATCCCGCCGGTGCTGCACCGCGACCTGAAGCCTGCCAACATCATGGTCGATGGCTCGGGCCGGGTGAAGGTGCTCGACTTCGGCGTCGCGCGCGAGATTCGCAATACCGTCACCGGCCTCACCGGCCGGGCCGACACCGCGGGCACGGTGCAGTACATGTCGCCCGAGCAGTTCCGCGGCGATGAGGTCTCACCGGCGAGCGACCGCTACAGCTTCGCCGCGGTGCTGTACGAATGCCTCGCCGGCCGGCCGCTGGTCAACCCCGAGGGCGACCTCGACTATCAGGTGCTGCGAAAGCGATTCGAGCCGCTCGAGCACGTATCGGCGGATGTCAACGCCATGCTCAAAGCCGGCCTGATTCGCAAGCCGGCCGAGCGGCCGTCAAGCTGCGCTGAACTGGTGGCCATGCCCGACCGGCTCGAGCAGGAACGCAAGCAGCAGCGCGAAGCGCAGCGCCGGCACCGCGAGCCCTGGCCGGCGTGGCTGAAGTGGTGCATCGCCCTGCTGGTCATCATCGGTGGCCTGTGGGCGTTGGGCGAGTGGCGCCAGCACCAGCAGCGCCGCGATGAGGCCGCATCGCTGCACCAAAGCGCCACAGCGCAGCGCGAGCGGCTCGCCGCGCTGGATGTCATCGAGCAGACCACCGCCTGGAGCGGTGCGCGCGAAGCGCACGAGTCGGCCGATGCACTTCGAGGGGAGGGCGAGTACCGGCAGGCGATCGAGAAATACAAGCTGGCGCTCAACCGCTACGCCGTGGCCGAGGAGCAGGCCCGGCGGCTGGCGCAGCAGACGGCAGCGCCCCGCCAGGCGGAGCAGGAGCGCGGCTGGTGCTTCATCGCCACGGCCGCCTACGGCTCCTACGATGCCAGCGCGGTGAAACTGCTACGCCGCTTCCGCGACCAGGTGCTGATGCCCACCGCCCCCGGCCGCGCGGCGGTGGATGCCTACTACCACCTCAGCCCACCCCTGGCCCGCGCCATCGAGGGCAGCGCCCCCCTGCAATTCGCGGTGCGAACGGCCCTGACCCCGGTCATCCTCCTCGCTGCCGCTGCGTTGGAAGCGCAATATGCACTGTGGCTGCTGCTGTGCCTGCTGCTGGCGGGCCTATTCCGGGGGATGGCTCACGCGAAGGCGCCGGGTGCCCTTGGTGGCTTGTCCACCAGTGCGTGGGATGGATGCGCAATGCATTGGCTGGCAAGCAACCAGCGGCACCCGATGCACCCTGGGCCATCCGACCCCCCAGACCTTGGCGCACACCCCCGAACCATCCTCCCCCTTCGCGCCTTGGCGCCGTCGCGTGAGGCATCCCTCGGTCCCGTTTCTCGAAATGGTCACGGTACCGACCCCCGCACCGACTGACCCCAACCCCCGGAGCACTGCCACATGGGCCTTTTCAAGAGCAAGCTCGAGCGGCGGATCGAGTGGAACCTTCAGCTTCAGAAGACGCTGGGCATGTTCACCACCCAGATCCGCAAGCTGCGAAAGCAGGAAGAGGGCTACATCAAGTCCGCGCGCGAGGCCGCCAGGCTCGGGGCCGAGCAGCAGCTCGGCCTGGCCAAGAAGGCGCTCAAGACCACCCTCGCCCAGCGCCGCCGACTCGAGCAGCAGATGCTCACCCTCCGCATCGCCGCGCAGATGAAGGAGCAGGCCGAGGCACACGCCCAGTTCGCCAAGGGCCTCACCGCCGTCAGCAAGGCCATCGCCAGCGCCTTCGGCAGCACCGACCTGACCCGGGCGCAGAAGGAGTTCGAGCTGGCCATGGCACGGGCGCAGAACATGGAGCAGCGCGTCGACCTGTTCCTCTCATCCAGCAGCGAGACCATGCTCGGTGAGGCCGCCGACCCCGAACTCGCCGTCAACGATGACGAGATCGACCGCCTCGTGGCCGATGAGGCCGCCGCGGCCGAGGCGGACGGAGCGAGGGGGACGGGGGCCGATGCCGAGATCGACGCCGGCCTCGAGGCCATCCAGAAGGAACTGGGCAAGGAGCAGTAGACTCAAGCCCGGCGCCAGGCGGCGGCGATGATGCCGCCGCCGCCCGGTGCCGCCACCGTGCAGGGGCCCTGTATGTCGGTCACGCAGCAGTTCTATCTCGAGCACTACGAGCGCTACTACCGCCGCGGTATCGAAGCGCACCGCAAGGGCGAACTCGACCGGGCGCGCCATGACCTGCTCAAGGCCGCCGAGATGCTCTACAAGCTCGCCGCCGCCAGCACCGGCCAGCTTCGTGACGTGCGAAAGCAGAAGGCCGGCCGCGTGCTCGAGATGGCACAGCGCATCAAACCCGGCGAGAAAGGCAAGGGCCGCGCCCAGCCCGCCGCGGCCCACGAAACAACCGACGGCGAGGGCGGCTCACCCCGCGGCGATGAGTGGATCATCGCCGATCCGCCCGAGGTGTCCATGGACGACATCGCCGGGCTCGTGGATGTCAAGGCCACCATCCGCCGCCGCGTGATCTACCCCTTCCAGCACCCGGAGGTCACCGCCCGCTTCCGCAAGCAGGCCGGCGGCGGCGTGCTGCTCTACGGCCCGCCGGGCACGGGCAAGACGATGATCGCCCGCGCGGTGGCCAACGAGGTCGATGCCACCTTCTTCAGCGTCCGTTGCAGCGACATCATGAGCAAGTGGGTGGGCGAGGCCGAGAAGAACCTGCGCCGACTGTTCGATGCCGCCGCCGAGCACGCCCGCGCGGTGGTGTTCCTCGATGAGACCGAGGCCATCGTCGCCCGCCGCGGCAGCGACTCGACGGTGATGAACCGCGTCATCCCCGAGTTCCTCGCCCTGGTCGATGGCATGGCCGGCCGCCACCCGGCCCTGCTGCTGCTGGGCGCAACCAACCGGCCGTGGGACATCGACGAGGCGGCCCTGCGGCCCGGCCGCTTCGGCGAGCTGATCTACGTGCCGCTGCCGGATGCCGAAGCGCGGCGGGCGATCCTCGCCGCGGCCCTTCGCGACATCCCGCTGTCACCAGAACTGGATGTCGATGGCCTGGCCGAGCGCACCGCGGGGCTGAGCGGGGCCGACCTGGTCGGCCTGTGCGAGCGCGCCAAGGACCTGCCCTACGAGCGCGAGATCACGATGCAGTCGCCCCAGTGCATCGAGCCGCCGGACATCGACGCCGTGCTGGCCACCGTGCGGCCATCGGTCTCGGCGGCGATGCTGGCGCGGTATGAGAAGTTTCAGAACACCTGCCGGACTTCGGCATGAGGTTGCCCATGGGCGTGCTGGCGATGCTCTCACCGTTCAAGTGGCTGCGCTGGACCGTGCTGGCGCTGGTGCTGGTCTCGACCTGGCAGGCCTATCAGTGGATCGGCCCCTCCTCCAGCACGCCCGAAGCGGCCAACGATGCCGCGGCGGTGGCCCCCGAGCCGCAGCAGCAGGCCGACGCC
>PUMS01000468.1 GCA_003551485.1 Phycisphaeraceae bacterium
CCCACCGAGCGGCAGGCCAGCGCATGGCCGAACTCGTGCATGGTCACCAGCGCAAAGATCGCCGCGATCTCCACCACACCCCAGGCGAAGCTCGAATACCGCCAGTGGTAGGTCGTCCAGACGAACAGCAGCAGCAGAAACCAGCTCCAGTGCAGGAACACGTGGATACCGAACAGGTGAAAAAGGCGCAGGGCACCGGCGGACTGGGGCATCATGGTCAGGGAGTATAGCCGCCCCCGTAAACGGGAGTGAGCAGGCGGCATCCCTTGGTACGCGCCCTGCACCCCCGGTGATGGCGGCTGCCCCACAACTTCCGGGGCCACACCACCGCAGAACGCATCGAATGCCACTGCCTGCCTGCCAGTGCCCTGGTCATGGTTCTATTACACTGGCGGACAAGCGACCAGTGCCACCCAACCGCCGGCCTGCCCGCGATCCACCGCCTCGCCCCCCGGCCCCCGGCCCCCCGGAAGGCCCCGGCCCCGCCGCAGGGAACCCCGCATGAACGAGTCACCCGTTGCCATCATCACCGGAGCCGGCAGCGGCATCGGCCGCGCGGCCGCGCTGCTGCTGGCCGAATGCGGCTACCGCACCGTCCTCGTGGCCCGCGCCAGGCAGGCCCTCGAGCAGACCGCCCGCGACACCGCCGCCCGCCGGCCCGATGCCGCCGCGCACATCCACCCCGCCGACCTCGCCGACGCCCAGGCGCCGCGGGCGGTGGTCGCCGCGGCGGTCGAGCGGTTCGGCCGCATCGACGTGCTGCTGAGCGCGGCGGGCAATGCGCCGCTGGGCTCGATCGGCTCGTTCGATGCCGACACGGTCCAGCAGACGGTGGCGGTCAACCTCACCGCCCCGGCCCAACTGGCCGCCGCGGCGTGGCCCACCTTCCACCGCCAGCGCTCGGGCCTGATCATCCACATCTCCTCCATGGCGGCCTTCGACCCGTTCCCCGGCTTCAACATCTACGCCGCGGCCAAGGCCGGGCTGAACATGCTCACCCACACCCTGGCCCGCGAGGGCGACGAGATCGGCGTGCGCACCCTGGGCCTGGCCCCCGGCGCCGTCGAGACGCCCATGCTTCGCCGCAACTTCGATGAGCAGGCGATTCCCAGGGAAAAGACGCTCGACCCGATGCACGTGGCCGCCATCATCCGCGACTGCATCACCGGCGCCCACCCCTTCACCAGCGGCCAGACCCTCCGCATCGAGAGCCCCTGACAGGGGGCGGACACCCGCGGCGGGGCAATCACAACGGGAACCGTGATGGCCCCCGCCCATCTCTACCCATGCGAAAGGCGCAGCCACAGGCCGGACTCACCGGGCACATCGAAGCACAATGTCGGCCCCACGGGCAGCGCACGCTGCTGGATCACATCCAGGGCCTCGGTGTACCGGCGGTCGGGGGCGGTCAGGATGACCGGTGTCGGGGGACCATCGTTGATCAGGAAGTAGTGGTCGGCGCCGGGGGCGCTCAGGCGGTAGGTCATCGGCAGGCTGCAATGCCACGCCGGCGGCCGGTTGGCTGACAGAAGCTCCGCCAGCAGCAACTGCATCGGCTTCTGGCCCGGCCGCCAGCACTGCCTGCCGGGATCGAAGCCCAGCAGCATGGCCGAGCCGCGGCCCAGCGTGCGCTCGGTGATGGCGATGCGGCCATCGTTGAAGTGCGCCACCGGCCGCGCATCGGTGGTGATGATGTCGCCGAAGAAGCCCTCGACCGCCACCTCACCCAGTGCCATCGGGCAGGTGCGCGCATCGTGGATCGTATCGACCCACCCGCCCAGCAGCCTCGCGGCGGGGCCATCCTCACCGGCGCGGTGCAGCCGGCCCCAGGGGTCCATGAACGCGAACTGCACATCCGCGATGAAGCGCCCGCCGCGCTGCACGTAGTCGACAAGAACCTCGATCAGCTCGAGGCTGACGCTGCGGCCGTGGGGCATGTAGAGCACGGGGTAGCGCAGGGCGATGCCCTCGGCAAGCTCCCGCGGTGTGACGTACTCGAAGGGCACCTGGTGGTCGATCATCGCCCGTGCCGCGCCGATGCGGGCACGGATGGCCTGCATGGCGGTGCCGCGGCTGAGCTCCCCCGGGCCATCCTGCACATCGTGGCGCTGCGGCTCGAGCAGGTAGATCGCATCGGTATCCCACGATTCGATCAGCCCCACGTGCGGCTGGTGCGTGGCCTGCCACAGCTCATCGGCGTAGCGGCCCAGCGCTGCGCTGATGCGGCCGGCCTCCGCGCCCCAGCTCGACAGCCGGCCACTGAGCGTGGTCAGGCCGTATTCGCCCGCCTCCCAGCCGCCGGGCCGGTGGTTCCACGTCCAGAAGGCCATCGACAGGTTCCCCGCCGCGAGGTAGCTGAGCATCAGCCGACGCATCAGCCCCGGTGTCATGGCGTTGCCGTAGCCGCCGGAATACTGCACGGACCCGCCGGTGGTCTCATAGCACGAGGTCCACCCGCCCTTGAACGCATCCCGCGTCAGTCGGGCCTGCATATAGACCGGCCGGTCGACCTCGCCCTCGACCTGCTCGAAGTGCCAGGACAGGTGGATCGAGGAAAAGTGCATGTCCGCCAGCCTTGCCCACCGCGGCGTGTCCCAGCGCAGGCCCGGCTGGTTGGCAAAGAGCTGATGCGAGCCGAGCATGACGGCGTGGCGGCCATCGAAGCGCTTGAACACGTTGCGCATCGCCTCGGTGCGCGCAAGGGTCTTGTCCGTCAGGTAGCGCACCATGTCGCGGGCGGCGCCGTAGTTGACCTTCGCCCGGTGGACCCCCGATATCTGCGCCCCCGCCCGCAGCCCCTCGAGCATTCGCGGCGCCTGCTCGAAGCTCTCGAGCAGCGGCCGGGCGCGGCGGGGATAGAGCGTCCACGCCTCGCACAGCGCCTCGACGGTGCCGTAGCGCTGCTTCAGCCAGGCGATGAACGCGGCCTGGTCATAGGGGTTGTCGATGTCGGCCTGCCCCGGCCCCGGCTCACCGCGCAGCTCGTAGCCGATGAGCGTGGGGTGGTCCAGGTACCGTTCCAACATCGGCCCCATCCACGCTGCCAGGGCCTCTCGCTCGGCCGGCTGGTCCAGATGCCCCAGCTCGAACCGCTGCGGCTCGACCCCATGCGCCCCCAGCGTCGCCGCATCCGGCCGGTCCAGCGGCACGTGCAGCACCACCTCGATCCCCACCTCCGCCGCGATCCCCATCCACTCATCAGCCCGAGCGAAGTCGAACCGCCCCGGCCCCACCGGCTGCGGATCGCAGTCATGAAACCTCACCAGACTGAACCCCGCCCCCTTCATCCGCTCCAGTTCCGCCCGAAGCTGCCGCGGCCCCTGATCCGCCGGATTGAACCACACCACCCCCGAGAACCACGCCCGCTGCTGTCGATACCCCCGCTGAAGCGGCGAATCATTGAGCGCCAGCAGCCTACGGTCGGCCTCCTGGCGGTCCTGCTCATCGATCGTGTGCGGGTGCGCGGTCATGGTCTGCATCCATCAAAGAGGGGCGGGGGGCGGGGGGCGGCGCGCGGGGGGCGGGGCCCGTGGGCGAAGCCGCACGGCCAGCATACGCCGAGGGGGCCAATGACACCAGAGCGATGTACCCTCTGACCAATCGGCTGGGGACCGCAACAGGGCCGCAGCCACATCCCGGCCCCCGCCCCGCCGCGCCGCGCCCTGACGCCGTCCCGTCACTCCTCCCTCTCTGACGGCTTCTGCCGCCCTTGCCCCACCCCCCACGGCTCGGCTAAACTCGCATTATGTCAAAAACCCTCCGGAGGCTGGTGATGCTTGCGCCCCTTCTATCGGAACTGGACACCGAAGCGAGCACCGAGGGCCCCATCGACCCGCTGGGGCTGGCGGTCATCGCCGATGAGCTTGCCAATAGGCTGATCCCCAACCAGCGCCTCCAGCCGATTTCGGTGCGCTTCCTGACGGCGATGGCCGTGGGCGCCGAGGTCTGCCGCGATCTCTACAACCACACCGGCGAGCGCACCGTCGCCGCCGACGGTGTCAGCCCGCCCTGGCTGGTCTTCGAATGGCACGTGATCGAGGGCCTGGCGCGCAGCGACGGGCGGGTGGATGCCCTGATGGAGCCCGAGCAACTCCGAGGCGTGCCCGGCATCGGCAAGACGCGGCAGGCCATCGCCGAGCAGGTCCCCCTCTCGGCATCCCGGTACCTGGTGAGCCCGGGTGTGATGGGTTTCCACGGGGTGCTCAAGTCACTGGCGAAGGAACTGGACATCGTGGACCTCAATGATGAGCCGGTGGCGCCCGGTGCCGGCGGCCAGCGCCTGCTCGAGGCGTGGGTGGCCGATGCGGGGGATGCCCTGGCGGGGTTCATCAACAACGGCGATGGTGAAGGACGGGGCATCAGAAACCGCTGGCGCGACGCGGTGCGGGATGCCATGCAACGGGGCTGGGTGCAGCGCCGTGCCGGTTGGGCGGGCTGGGCCGACATCGGCCAGTACCTGGCACCCGGCCCGGTCATGGGCGATCAGGAACGCAAGGTTCTGTTGGAACTTCTGCGAGGCTCACCCGGCGGCAGGTTTCGGCGGGATGTGTTCGACTTCATCTGCTCGCCGCAATGGCGGGCGTGCCTGGGCTATGAAGGTCCATCGGGCGGATTCGAACGCCAGGTCCACCGGACGATGCGCATCGGGGCGGAGGGGCCGTTCGCCGTGCTGCTCGATGCGATCATGGCCTACGAGCAATGGGCGCGGCTGCTCCAGGATGCGTTCGAGGCGTGTCTGTACCGCATGACCAAGCGCGGAGGCAAGGTCAAGCCGTCGCAGTTCGCGGACCTCGATGAAGTCCGTAGCGCCGCGAACCAGGTCGAAACGCTCTACATGAAAGTGGCCGATCAGCTCGCGGCGGTCGAGCCCGCCGTGGCCAGCAGGTTTGCCGATCCATTCGAATCCCTGGCCACGCGCGGTGATGCCACCGACTGGCATCACAGGCTGCTGGAGCATCACCGACAGGTCCAGCAGCGCAAGCTGCCGGAGGGCAAGAACCCGTGGTTCGACACCTTCGACGACGGCGATGTGGCGGTGCGGGCGACCTACCGGCGGCCTGAGCCCGTGGAGCCGGGCAGAGGGTACGTCCACGGTTACCGCACCCAGGCTTTGGCCTGGTTCGCCCAGGACCTGGGAGTCATGGCTGATGGCACGCAAACGAGTTGAAAAACCCGGCTACGGCAAGCTGCTGGATGCCTGGCAGGCGCCCCATGCCGAGGCGGGGGATCCGGTGGGTTGCCTGGCGACGACGTTCACCTTCAAGCCCGAGTTCTTCGAGGAAGAATGCCTCGGCCGCTTTGTCGACATGCAGACCAACGCATACCAGGACCAGAGGGTGTTTCTCATTGATCGCGAGGAGAGGCTGTCCAAGCTCGAATGCGCTGCGGTGCTGGTGGACCAGCATCACTGCCGGGGTGTGCGCTGCATGCGCTGGGACATGCTGCCGGTCCGCCCCAGACACGGCATCCTTCACGCCAAGATCGCCCTGCTCTACTGGGCACAGCACATCCGCCTGCTGGTCGGTTCGGCCAACCTGACCACCGATGGCTACCGCCACAACCGCGAGGCGTTCGGCATCCTCGACTACCACCGCGGGGGCGAGGCACCGCTGGAGTGCCTGGAGGAGGTGGTCCGCTTCGTGCGTGAACTGGCCACAGAGACGGTCAATCCTCAAGCCGCCCGCGACAGTCAGCGCCCCGGAGCGATGTCCCGGGCACAGGCGTTCCTCGATCGGCTGATGGCCGAGGCGCGGCGGATGACGCAGGGCAGCGAGGGCGGCCGCGGGCCGGTGCGCATTCATCCTGTCCTGACCGGCCCCAACCGGCCATCGGTCTTCGAGGTCGTGGGCCGGCACTGGCCGGGGCGAACCGGCCCGACGCGGGCGGACGTGGTCAGCCCGTTCTTCGATCAACCCGGCCGGGTCAACCAGCCCGACGCGGCGCTGCGCCGGCTGATGCGGCCCCGCGGCGACAGCGCGGTCTGCTACCACGTGACCGCCGACCGCGAAGGCGATGATGTGGTTCACCTGCACGCGCCCGAGTCGCTCCGCCACACCGGGCAACAGGATGCCGCAACGACCTACTTCTACATCATCGGCGATGAGCCCGAGGAGGGACGTCACCGACCGCTCCACGCCAAGACCATCTGGCTGGAGGATGACAGGCACGCGGCGTACATGATCGGTTCAAGCAACTTCACCTCGGCGGGCACGGGCCTGGGCAGGCCGGCCCACTTCGAAGCGAACCTGCTCTACGTGTGCGATGGCAGCCATCGCGAATCCGTTGCCGCTTACAACCAGCTCGCGGCTGCCAGCCTGGAAGGCGAAGAGCCGCCATCCGGTGCGAAGCTGGCCTTTCGGCCCGCAAGCCCCGAAGGTGTGGATGAGGCCGGGCAGAACATGCTGCGGCTGCCCGATGCTTTCGGGGAGGCGGTTTACTGCCGCGGCGCTGATGATACGGGCCAGCTCCGCCTGCAAATCGATGGCCAGCCGCCTGAAGGGTTCCGCGTGTCACCGGGAGACGGTGCGCCCCCGCTGCTGGATGAGGCGGCGTGGGAGGCACAGGGCCGGCCTGCGGTCGTTTGGGTCCCGTGTCTGGACGACGCGCCGCCTGCCGGCCTGGAGGTGACGTGGACGGCCGGTGAGGGGCCCGCGTGGTGGCCGGTCAATATCGAGGATGCACGATCGCTGCCGCCGCCGGAGGAGTTGACGGATCTTCCCTTTGAGGATCTGATTCGATACTTCATGACTGGGAAGCTTCCGCGTCGAACAAGGAAGCGCACTCGTTCGCCACGGGATTCTGATGGCGGTAGCGACGTACCGCTGGATCCTCACCGCCGCGTGGACACGCGTGCGTTTCTGCTTCAGCGCACCCGGCGCCTTTCCCAGGCGTTCAACACTCTGGTCAAGAGGCTGAAGGGGCCGTTTGCCACCGAAAATGTTCTGCGCTGGTGGGTCGATGGCCCCCTTGGCGTCCGCGCAGTCGCCGAGGCCATCGAACGGGAAGCCCGCTCTGAGGCGGAGAAGGCATTCCTGCTGACCGAGTTGGCGCTCGAGATCGGCGGTATCGAGCCCGAATCCGAGGAGGGGCATGTCGACACCACCATCGTCAAGCGGGCACTGCGCGGGCTGGTCGATCAGCTTCAACAGCAGGTGGCGCAGGTTGAACCCAGCGCGCCCGAACCGGTCAAGCGCTACATCCGCAACGTCTTTGAGAGGGCTGTGCCGTGAGCATGTGGTATCCCTGGTGCGAGCAGATCAACCTGGAAGTGAAGCAGCGCATCTCGGCCGAGGATGCCCAGCGCCAGATGCGCACAGCGCACGAAATCCTCCGCCGTCTCAACGATCAGCCCGGTGTGATCCTGGCTGATGAGGTGGGCATGGGCAAGACCTTCGTCTCACTGGCGGTGGCCGCATCCGTGGCCCTGGCGCCGCGGCAGACGCGGCCGGTGGTGGTGATGGTACCGCCCTCGCTGCGCGAGAAGTGGCCCAACGACTTTGCCCTGTTTCGCGAGCGATGTCTCGATGCATCGATCCACGACAGGCTCGACTCCGTGTCGGTGCAGCGTCCCGCTGCTTTCCTGCGCGCACTCGGCCGCAGGCGGACGATCATCTTCCTGCCCCACGGGGCGCTCAGCCGCAGCCTGCGCGACCCGTGGATGAAGGTGGCGCTGATTCAGCGGGCAATGAAGCGCCGTCGTGACCAGCGCCTGCGCAAGGCGGTGGCCCGCTGGTTGCCCCACCTGGTGCGGGGTCTGCCCGGCCCGCGGCGTGGCGCTGAGGGACTCTGGGATGAGCTGTTGCGCAAGCAGCCGGATCGGTGGCCGGACGTGCTCTGGAACTGGGGCGTCGATCCGCGAAAGGGCGGTGGCGATGAGCATGGGGACGATGCGGACCCGACCGAAGTGGAACTGGTGCCGGCGGAGGTGATGGAAGCGCTGGAGCGCATCGACCTGCGGCCGCTCTACGATGAGATCGCCGCGAACATGCCCAGGAGGCCGAGTCCCACCATCGATGCGCGCCTCCAGCGGGCTCGCCAGGCGGTGACGGCGACGCTCAAGGACGTCTGGAAGCAGTGCATGACGGCGACGCGGTATCGGGCGCCGCTGCTGATCCTGGATGAGGCCCACCACCTCAAGAACCCGAAGACGCGCCTGGCCTCGCTGTTTCAGACGAAGGAGGCCGGTGAGGATGCCGAACAGCTCGTCGGCCCCCTGGCCGACATTTTCGACCGCATGCTCTTTCTCACCGCCACCCCCTTCCAACTCGGCCACCACGAACTGTGCGAGGTGCTGCGGCGATTCAGGGCCATCAACTGGCAACAGAGCCGCAACCGGCCGGCGGACGATAAGCAAGCGTATGAAGAAAGGGTCAAGGAACTTAGGAAACGTCTCGACCATGCCCAGATATGTGCCGTGAGGTTCGACAAGCGTTGGGGAAAGCTCACATTCGAGGATGTAGACCCTGGGGCGGATGAAGAGCGTGATGTCGCCGCGTGGTGGCGCCGGGTCTGCTGCGATGAGAATGCGGATGGTCATGTCGCCCAGGTCGTGAAAGCCTTCCATGAGACGCACCGGGCCATGCGCGAAGCGGAGGTGCTGCTGCGGCCGTGGGTGATCCGCCACCGCAAGCCGCGCCGACTTCCCCACTGCGATGTGCCCATCCCGCGACGGCGTACCCTCACCGGCCGGGCGATCATGGAAGATGGGCAGCCGCATGACAGCAACGTCCCCCTGTACCGTGGCATCCATCCCGGCATATCGATCGATGATGATGAATCGCTGATGCCCTTCCTGCTGGCGGCGCGCGCCACCGCCTGCACGCGCGAGTCGCGGCCGATCTTCGCCGAGGGGCTGGCTTCGAGCTACGAGGCCTTCCGTCATACGCGGCAGCAGACATCCCAGCCGGAGCCAGAATCGCCAACGGACGGAGACGATGAGTCATCCAACGGTGAGGGTGCTGTCGAGGCGCCGGTATCGACAGACGACCAGCGCCTCAGGTGGTACCTGGATCAGCTCGACCTGATGGTGCCGCTGGAGCGGCGGGGCGCTTCGGCACGCCATCCTAAGGTACGGGCGACGGTGCAGCGGGCGATCGAGTTGTGGCGGCGAGGTGAGAAGGTGCTGGTCTTCTGCCACTTCGTGCAGACCGGCCGCGCCTTGAGAAGTGCCATCAGCGATGAACTGCACACGGTACTGGTGTCCGAAGCGGCGCGGGTGCTGGGCAGGGAGCCTGAGCAGGCGGACGCCGAGCTGACGCGAATCGGCGAGCGGTTCGAGGATCGCGAGGCCCCCATCCGCCTCGCCTTTGAAGAGTGCGTGGGGCGCATCGTGGCCGGCTTTCCGGCACTTGCAGAGCACCGCGATGCCTGGACCGCGATTCTCCGCCGCAACATGCGAACGCCCTGGTTCCTGGCCCGCTTCTTCCCCCTGCGCGATCACAGCGATGCCAACGCGGCGATCGACCGGGCGCTGGAGGCGCAGGATGGGTCCGGGCTGACGCTTCGCGAGTTGATCGAGCACTTCTTCCGGTTCCTTCAGGAGCGCTGCGGTGAGCATGACCGCGAGGAGTACCGCGAAGCGCTCGAGCGCATCCATCCGGGCAGCTACTTCACCAGGGAGCAGCCGCTGACCGACGATGAGGTGCAGGGCGACCCTCCGGACCGCATCCTTCCCAACGTCCGGCTGGTCAACGGAGACACGGCCCGCGAGACGCGGCGGCGGCTCATGCTGGCCTTCAACACGCCCTTTGCGCCCGAGATTCTGATCGCCAGCAGCGTGATGGCCGAGGGAGTCGACCTTCAACTCGCCTGCCGCTACGTGATCCACCACGACCTGTGCTGGAACCCGAGCACGCTCGAACAGCGCACCGGCCGTATTGACCGCATCGGCGCCAAGGCCGAGCATTGCCGGCAACCGATCCACATCTTCTTGCCCTACATCGCCGAGACGCAGGATGAGAAGATGTACCGCGTGGTCAGCGACCGCGACCGCTGGTTCAACATCGTCATGGGCGAGAAGTTCACCGTCGACGCCCAGAGCACCGACCGACTGGCCGAGCGAATCCCGCTGCCGCAGGCCGTGGCCGAGGCGCTGCGATTCCGGCTGGGGTTGGATGAGCGAGTCGAAGCAACATCACCGATGCCCGCGGCGGAAGCGACCGCCGAACACGCGCCCATGCAGACAGCGCCCGCCGCGCCGTCACCGGCTGACACCGTACCTGCCGGCGACACAGCGCCCACCGGCCCTCAGCCTGATGCGCCAGTGCAACAGCCCCCGGTCGAGTAGTCGACATCCGCAGGCGTTTTCATCCGCCCGGCTCATCGGGCGCACATTCAATGCCCCATCGGGAACTGGCGGCACAGTTCGCGCACATCGGCGTTGACGGCCTTGAGGTCGTCGGCGTTGCCTTTGCTGCGGAAGGTGCGGTCGATGAGGTCGGCGATGGTCTGCATCTGGGGCGGTTTCATGCCGCGGGTGGTCAGGGCGGGGGTGCCGAGGCGCACGCCGCTGGTGACGAAGGGGGAGCGGGCATCGTTGGGGACGGTGTTCTTGTTGGCGATGATGCCGGCCTGCTCCAGCCACAGGGAGGCATCCTTGCCGGTGAGGTCGGGGTCGGTCCTGGACAGGTCGACCAGCATCAGGTGGTTGTCGGTGCCGCGCGAGGCCAGGTGCCAGCCGCGGCCGGTGAGGGCCTCGGCCAGCGCGGCGGCGTTGGTCACCACCTGGCGGGCGTAGTCGGCGAAGGCGGGCTGGAGGGCTTCGTGGAAGCAGACGGCCTTGCCGGCGATCACGTGCATCAGCGGGCCGCCCTGGGTGCCGGGGAAGATGGCCTTGTCGAACTTTTTGGCCAGGTCCTCGCTGTTGGTCAGGATCAGTCCGCCGCGCGGGCCGCGCAGGGTCTTGTGCGTGGTGGTGGTGACCACGTCGCAGTGGGGGAAGGGTGAGGGGTGAGCGCCGCCGGCGACGAGGCCGGCGATATGGGCGATGTCGGCCATCAGCAGGGCGCCGCACTTGTCGGCGATCCGGCGGAAGCGCTCGAAGTCGATCACCCGCGGGTAGGCCGAGTAGCCGCACATGAGCAGCTTCGGCTTGTGCTCCATGGCCAGCTTCTCGACCGCATCGTAGTCGATGTAGCCGTAGTCGGGCCGCGATTCATCGTAGACCAGCGGGTAGTGGACGGGCTTGAACCACTTGCCCGAGAGGTTCACCGGCGAGCCGTGGGTGAGGTGTCCGCCGTCGGAGAGGACCACGCTCATGTAGGTGTCACCGGGCTCGAGCAGGGCGAAGAAGACGCCGACGTTGGCGTTGGCCCCGCTGTGGGGCTGGACGTTGGCGAAGCGGCAGTTGAACAGGCGTGTGGCGCGTTCGATGGCGAGTTCCTCGACCTCATCGTAGAACTCGCAGCCGGAGTAGTAGCGCTTGCGGGGGTAGCCTTCGCAGTACTTGTTGGTCAGGCAGGAGCCGACGGCGGCCATGACGGCGCTGCTGGTGTGGTTCTCGCTGGCGATCATCTCGAGGGTCTGATCCTGTCGCTTCTGCTCGGCATCGATGAGCCGGGCGATGTCCGGATCGGTCTCTGTGAGGGAGGGGATGGATGTATGGGTGCCTGCGGTGCTCATGGTGGGCTCCTGCGGTATCTCTTTGTGGTTGTGGTTGTCGGATGGTTGGGTGTAGGTCGTGGGTCGTGGGTCAGGCATGACCGCACGGGGCGGCGCGGCGGGGCATGTCCGCATCCTCCCTCACCCCCGGCCCCTCTCCCACCCCCGGAAGGGGGAGAGGGGTGTAAGGGGCCGCCGCGCGGCCGGGGCCTTCCGGGCCTTCCGGGGGCCGGGGGGCTTCCGGGGGTCAGGCCTGTTGGAGGGCGCGGCTGTCGCTGAGGCCGAGGGTCTGGTAGATCTGGCGCGTGGCATCGCTCTTGTTCAGCGTGTAAAAGTGGATGCCGCGGACGTTGTTGTCCAGCAGGTCCAGGCACTGCTGCGTGGCCCAGTGGATGCCCACGCGCCGGGCGGCCTCCTCATCGTCGCCGCAGCGGTCCAGCGCGGCCAGCAGCGGCGCCGGGTAGCGCGAGCCGGCGGCGAGTTCGGCCATGCGCTTCATGCCCTTGCGGTTGGTGATGGGCATGATGCCGGCGATGATGGGCACGTGGATGCCCGCCAGCTCGCACCGGTCGCGGAAGTCGTAGAAGTCGCGGTTCTCGAAGAAGAGCTGGGTGCAGATGTAATCGGCGCCGGCATCGATCTTGGCCTTGAGGTAGTCCATCTCCAGCAGGCAATTGGGCGTGGCGGGGTGTCCCTCGGGGAAGCCGGCCACGCCGATGCCGAAGCCGCGGCGGTCGGGATGGGCGCCCGCGGCATTGAAGCGCTTGACGAAGCTGACCAGGTCCGCGGCGTGCTGGAAGGCATCGGTGGCGCGGTCGTGGTCGGGCATGGTTCGCGGCGGGTCGCCGCCGAGGGCGAGGATGTTGCCGATGCCGCCCTCGGCGTAGCGCTCGAGGATGTCCTGGATGTCCTGCTCACCGTGGCAGACGCAGGTCAGGTGCGGGATGGGCGTGAGGTTGGTCTCGCGCTTGATTCGCATGACCAGCTTGTGGGTCTGCTCGCGCGTGGTGCCGCCGGCGCCGTAGGTGACCGAGACGAACGATGGGCGAAGCTTTTCGAGTTGCTGTATGTTCTGAAACAGCGATTCCCAGCCCTCGGGCGTCTTGGGCGGGAAGAACTCGAAGGAGGTGGTCACCCTTTCGCGTTCAAAAATATCCTGAATGTGCATTCGCACTTTTCCTCAAAAGAAGGGCCGTGACCTGTGAACAGCGAAGAGCATAGACGCCCACACGGGGTCGGGTCAAGTGGCGGCCGCGGGGGCGGGCACGGGTTGAATCGGCGCAAGTTACTGTCATGGAGGATGTTGTCATCGCTGATGGCCCCCTGATCGGCATTACTCCCAGCGGACCGTGCGGTCCGGACATGCGCCGTCGGTACGAGCTGGCCGTGGCCTACATCGATGCGGTGTCGCGCAGCGGCGGTGTGCCCATCGTGCTGCCGCAGCAGCCGCAACACGCCGCGGGGTATGCGCTGCGCTGCGATGGGCTGATGCTTACCGGTGGCGATGACCCGGCAATGGAGCCGTTCGGTGAGCCGACCGACCCGCGGGCACGCGTGATCGACCCGCAGCGCCAGGCCTTCGAGCTGGCCCTGCTGGCGGCCGCGGCGGAGAAGCAGGACCTGGCCGTCCTGGGCATTTGCCTGGGGATGCAGCTCATGGCGCTGGCCGCGGGCGGCCGGCTCGATCAATACATGCCCGATCACCTGGCGGCCGCCTGCGATCACCAGGATGACCACCGCCACGCGGTCGTGAGCGAGGTGCCCGATTCCGTGATCGCGCACCTGATGGGCTCGGCGCCCGGTGGGGATGGGTTGACGGTGGTCTCCAGCCACCGCCAGGCGGTGACGGATCCGGGCCGGCTTCGCTGCATTGCCCGGTCGGCCGACGGTGTGATCGAAGCGGTGGATGACCCAGCGCGGCCGTTCTACGTCGGCGTGCAGTGGCATCCGGAGCGCGGTGGGGATGAGCCGCTCAGCCTCGGGCTGATTGGCGCTTTCGTTCGAGCCGCTCGTAATGCCAGGTCCACAGCACCACGGCGATGACGCCCAGCACAAGCGCCATGTCGGCGACGTTGAAAATCCACGGATACAGGTCCTGCCTCCCCCCGGGCCAGCTCAGGCCGAAGGGCAGTCGCACATCGGGAAACAGGTGCAGCATGTCGCGCACGCCGTTGTAGAGTGCCCGGTCGTAGAGATTGCCCAACGCCCCGCCGAGGATCATCGCCAGGGCGATGTGCAGGCCCCGGCGACTGGCATCGGAGCGGACGAAGATGAAGGTAATCACCGCCGCGGCGATGATGCTGATGAGGATGAACAGGCGCTGCGCGCCCTGGCCGAGGCCGAAGACGGCGCCGGTGTTGATCGTCAGCCGCAGGTCCAGCACGATGGGGATGGCGGTGCGGCCTTCGTGCGGCGGGATGGCGGTGGTGGGCTCACCCGCGCGTCGGGGGGGCAGGGCGACCCATCGGCCGTCTTCGGTCCGCGCTTCGATGATGGGCTGGCCGTCCTCCCCGCCGCGGGCCAGCCGCAGCGGCAGATCGGCGACGGTGCGGAAGGACCAGTATTTGGTGGCCAGGTCCGTGACCAGCACCGCCAGGGCGATGCCCAGATAGAGGGCGAGGGCCCGTCGGCAGCGGTAGGCCGGCGTTGGGGTCTTGTGGCTCATGATGCGGTCCGGCCGCGTGGGAACCGGTGGCGATGGTGTGGCGGAGGGGCGGTCTTGGCGCGGGAAGCAGCGGAGAGTGGCGAGGGAGCGCGGCGGGGGGTCACAACTCGCCGCGCCGTTCCTTCTCGCGGACGACCTCGATGCAGTACTTGGCCCACGGTTTGGCCTCGAGCCGCTCTCGCTTGATCGGCACACCGGTCTCAACGCACACGCCGTAGTAGCCCTGCTCCATCCGGTACAGCGCATCTTCGATCTCAGCCAGCAGGCGGCGTTCGGAGGCCAGCAGGCCGAGGGTGAACTCCTGCTCGTAGTTGTCCGAGCCGACATCGGCCATGTGCAGGGGCAGGTTCGAGATATTGCCGCTGCGGCTGTTTCGCTCATCGTTGAGCGATTCGACATCGCCGAGCAACTCGGCACGGTGCTCGAGCAGGCGCTGGCGGAAGTGTTCGAGGTCCCTCTTGGTCAGACCGGTCTTGACCTTTCGCAGTTCATCCTCGGTGGGCGGCTCGCGATCGGGGTCGGCGAGCATCTGGGCGATGGTCTGCGGGTCGAGCGGCTGACCGTTGCCCCCCGGGCCGGTATTGCCGGGGCCCGTGGCATCGGTGTGGGTCGCGGGCGGTGCGGCGGGGGCAGTGGCTCCCTGCTGGTGTTCGACCGGCGCGGGCGGGGCCTCGGCGGGCTGCTGCGCGGCTTTGGGTCTGGTGGTGGTCTTCTTCTTCGTCTTCCTGGCGGTGGTGGAAGTGGACCGGGCCGCGGTCTTCTTGCGGCCGGTCGCCTTAGCGCCCGATGCGGTGGTGGTCGCGGCGACTTCCTTTTTTGAAGCCGCCTTCGATTTACCTGCCTTCCTGGAAGCTCCCGCAGCCTTGCTGCTGCCCGTGCTGCTGGTCTTCCTGGTGACGGCCTTCTTGGCGGACTTTTTCTTCTTGGCCACCGGCACACTCCGTAATTGCTTGTGTACTAGGTTGTTATGCAGCGTTGCCCATTTGGCTTCGCCGCGTGGTGGGTCGCCGCGGATCGACAAGATCGCCGATTTTAGGCCCGCCGCGTTGATCCATCAACAGACCCGCGGGCCTCTCATCCCCGCCTGCCCGGCTTCCGCCCGCGTCAGCGGA
>PUMS01000144.1 GCA_003551485.1 Phycisphaeraceae bacterium
CAGATGGTCGCGACGACCGAGCAACGCGCTGGAGAGTTCCACCGATGGCCGCCCCGAGCCGGCGAACAGCCCCTGCTCTGAACCAGCAGCTCTTCGTGGCACCGCACCGCTTCGACTTCTTCCAGGCGGTGCGACTGCTCGAGTGGCGCGCGCACGAGCGGGCGCGAAGGCGGTCGTTCGCACCCGTGCGGCCGGTGGGTGAGGATGCCCCGCCGCGCTGGGAGGTGGTGCGCCTGCGGCCCGCCGCTGCGCTGAGCCACCGTCACAGCACCGTGGGTTCGCTGCTGCGCAGCGCGCCCGCGGCGGGGGGCATCGAGGCCGAGGCCGATCCCGATGCCGCCCCGCCCCAGATGCAGGTCCACTTCATGGGGCTGACCGGCCCCGCCGGCGTCCTGCCCGACCACTACACCGCACAGATCATCAGCCGGCTGCGGCAGCGCGATGCCGCACTGGCCGACTTCCTTGCTTTGTTCGACCATCGCCTGCTGTCGCTGATGTTCCGCGCCTGGCGCAAGAACCATTTTCCCGCTGCGTACGAACGCTTCGCCATGGACACGATGGACCGTGAGCAGCCGGTGGAAGCAGAGGAGGGGGGGCGGGTGGGGCAGGCGGGGGGCGCGGCGGCCGAAGACCCCTTCACTGCCTCGCTTTATGCCCTGGTCGGCATGGGGCAGCCGGCGCTGAGGGGACGAAGCGGGTTTGCCGATGAGCTGCTGCTTTACTACGCCGGCCACTTCGCCCATCGGCCGCGCTGCGCGGTGGGCATTCAACTGATCCTCGGCGACCATTTCTCCGTGCCGGTGAAGCTGCTTCAGTTCCAGGGCCAGTGGCTGCACATCAGCCCTTCGGACCGCTCGCGAATGCCGGATGCCGAGCATCCGCAGGGGCTGAACAACCAGCTCGGCGTGAACACGGTGGTCGGTGAGCGAGTCTGGGATGTGCAGAGCCGTGTTCGCGTGCGGCTGGGTCCGCTGACGCTTGCACAGTACCGGTGGTTTCTGCCCTCGGGTGATGGGCTTTCGAAGCTGTCGCGGCTGGTGCGGCTGTACGTCGGGCCGCAGTTCGACTTCGATGTGCAACTGGTGCTGCGCGGCGATGATGTGCCGCCTTGTCGCCTGGGCGGCGATGGAAAGGGGCCGCAACTGGGGTGGACGACATTTCTCAAGAGTGAACCGATGCGTGCGGACTTCGAAGATGCGGTCTTCGAGGCCGACGTGTAGAGCGATCCGGTCACCACCGGCCATCGCGGCCGGGCGTGGACCGTGGAACCTGGAAAGGGCCCGCCATGGCAAGTGTGAATTTGAGGCAACTGGTCGGCAAGCTCAACCCCACCTGCCGCCGCGCCCTGGAAGGCGCCGCCGGTTTGTGCGTGTCGCGCACCAACCGGTGGGTCGAGATCGAGCACTGGCTGGCGAAGCTGATCGAAGAGCCCAACACCGATCTGACCGCGCTGTTCCGCTTCTACGAGATCGACCCGGCGCGGGTGAGCAAGCACCTGACCGCCGCCATTGACCGCTTCCAGCGCGGCCACGACCGCACGCCCGGCCTGGCGCCCAACACCGTGGACCTGGCCCGCGAGGCCTGGCTGGTGGCCTCACTCGAGTTCGCCAGCCCCCACGTGCGAACCGGTCACCTGCTGCTGGCGCTGTTGTCGGTCGATGAGCTGGCGCGGCTGGCGGCGGACATCTCCGCCGAGTTCGCCCGCATCTCGCCCGAGTCGTTGCGAAAGGACATGGCCGACATCTGTGCCGAGACAGCCGAGGCCGAATCGGAAACCGCCGCCGCCGCGCCCGCGGCCGACCGCGGCGGGGCGCCGCTGCGGCCCGGCGCCGGTTCCAGGACGCCCTCGCTGGATCAGTTCACCATCGACCTGACCGCGCGGGCCAAGGCGGGCAAGATCGACCCGGTGCTCGGCCGCGACAGCGAGGTGCGGCAGATCATCGACATCCTCACCCGGCGGCGGCAGAACAACCCCATCCTCACCGGCGAGGCGGGCGTGGGCAAGACGGCGGTGGTCGAGGGCTTCGCCCAGCGCATCAGCGATGGCGATGTGCCGCCGTCGCTCCAGGATGTGGCCGTGCGCACGCTGGACCTGGGCCTGCTCCAGGCCGGGGCGGGTGTCAAGGGTGAGTTCGAGAACCGCCTCAAGGGCGTGATCGACGAGGTCAAGGCCTCGCCGCGGCCGATCATCCTCTTCATCGATGAGGCCCACACGCTCATCGGTGCCGGCGGCCAGGCCGGTCAGGGCGATGCGGCCAACATGCTCAAGCCCGCGCTGGCGCGCGGCGAGCTTCGCACCATCGCCGCCACGACGTGGGCCGAGTACAAGAAGTATTTCGAGAAGGATGCCGCGCTGGCGCGAAGGTTCCAGGTGGTCAAGATCGAGGAGCCGGCCGAACCGGTGGCCGTCGAGATGATGCGCGGCCTGGTCGAGACGCTCGAGAAGCACCACGCCGTGCGCATCCTGGATGAAGCCGTGGTCGATGCCGTCAAGCTCTCGCACCGCTACATAACCGGGCGGCAACTCCCTGACAAGGCCGTGAGCCTGCTCGACACCGCCTGCGCCCGCGTGGGTATCGGCCAGTCGGCCACACCGCCGGCGATCGAGGATGCGCGGCGGCGGATCAGCCAGCTTGGCGTGTCGATCGAGATTCTCGAGCGCGAGATGCTTGCGGGGGCCGATCACAGCGAACGCATCGCCGAGCTGACCGAGCAGAAACAGCAGGTCGAGCACCAGCTCGAGGCGCTCGATAAGCGATTCGAGCAGGAAAAGACGCTGGTCGGCCGCATCCGCGAGATTCGCCGGACCCTGGAGCGCGGCGGAGCGGGGCCGGCGCCTTCCGCCGCGCCTGCCGGTGCCGCCGTCGCCGCCGGTGGTGGTGGTGGTGGTAAGGGCGGGGGTGAGGGCGGGCAGGCGCAGGCCGGCACGGAGGCCGGGTCCGGGGCCGGGGCCGCGGTCGACGCGGAGCCCGCGGCACCGCTCGATCCGGCCGAGCGGGAGAAGCTGCGCGCTGAGCTCGACCAGCTCAACACCGAGCTTCGCCAGGTCCAGGGCGAGGCGCCCTTGATGGCCGTGTGCGTCGACAGCCAGGCGGTGGCCGAGGTGGTCTCGGGCTGGACGGGCATCCCCGTGGGAAGGATGGTGACCGATGAAATCCGCGGCGTGCTGAACCTGCGCCAGCGCATGGAGCAGCGCATCATCGGCCAGTCGCACGCGCTGGAGGTCATCGCCCAGAGCATCCGCACGTCGCGCGCCCGGCTGGGTGATCCGCGAAAGCCCATCGGCGTGTTCCTTTTCGTGGGCACCAGCGGCGTGGGCAAGACCGAGACGGCCATCGCCCTGGCCGAGTTGATGTACGGCTCGGAACAGAACATGACCACGCTGAACATGAGCGAGTTCAAGGAAGAGCACAAGGTCTCACTGCTGATGGGCTCACCGCCGGGCTACGTCGGCTACGGTGAGGGCGGCGTGCTGACCGAGGCCGTGCGGCGAAAGCCCTACAGCGTCGTGCTGCTGGATGAGATGGAAAAG
>PUMS01000383.1 GCA_003551485.1 Phycisphaeraceae bacterium
CATCCCGCTGCAGCGCGGCTGGGCATACCTGGTGGCGATCATGGACTGGTTCAGCCGGTACGTGGTCAGCTGGGAGCTGTCGGTGACGCTGGATGCCAGCTTCTGCATCGCGGCGCTGGAGCGGGCGCTGAGCCTCGGCCGCGTGCCGGAGATATTCAACAGCGACCAGGGCAGTCAGTTCACCAGCGTGGCCTTTACCGGCGTGTTGGAGGCGGCGGGCGTGCGGATCAGCATGGATGGCCGCGGCCGGGTCTACGACAACATCTTCACGGAGCGCTTATGGCGAAGCGTCAAGTACGAGGATGTGTACCTGCGCGACTACGCGGACCCGGCCGCGGCATGGGCGGGGCTGACGGCGTACTTTTCGCTGTACAATCACCGTCGCCCGCATCAGGCTTTGGACTACCGTACACCGGCAGAGGTGTACGAGGTGCGGGCCGAGGGGGCCCAGACCGCCTGACCCCCCGGTCGCACCGACGCTGCGGGCCGTCCCTCCGGTCGCCCTCCGGGCTCCCTCCGGGACGGCCCGCAGCCCCCCAGGTGGGATCCACCTTAACTCCCCCCGATGCGCGCCCAGCGCATGGGGAGCACCTCAGCCGCAGCCTGTCTGATCCCATTCGCCGGCTGCGCCAGCATCATCTCCGGGGGTTCTCAGAAAGTCTCATTCACCACACATCCCACGGGCGCAGAGGTGACCCTCATCGACAGCAACGGTGATATCCGGCACAAGGGTGAGACACCGTTCGAGGTCCGCCTTCCGCGCGGCGATGGGTTTTTCAAGAGCCGGTCGCTCACCATGCATGTCGACGCCGATGGCTACCCCAGGCGGACGGTCAACCTCAAGAGCGAGATGAACCCCTGGTACCTGGGTAATCTCGCCTTCGGCGGGGTGATCGGTTTCGTCATCGTCGACCCGCTGACCGGTGCCATGTGGGCATACCCGAGGGTCATGCACGTGGACCTGACCGACGGTGAGGAGGTGGCGATCGACGCCGACCCACCCGATGGTGAGGCGGTCATTCGCGTGATTCCCCTCGACGATGTGCCGCCATCGCTGCGGCCACACCTGATCCGACTCAACTGACCCCCGCCCAGCCGCGATGGAGCCGGGCGGGACACGGCACGGCCCGGTCCGCCCGGCGCCATCGCGTGCGATATCTGACTCCGGCTTCACGCATCGCTTCCCTGCCGTCCATCGACGCCGTTCTTCTCAAGGTTGTGCAGCCCGGGGGATCATGTTTTTCACCACGAAGTGCACGAAGAGCACGAAGTTGGTGTGAAGCCGCGTTGCATCAATCTCCATCGCCTGCCTTCGTGCTCTTCGTGTTCTTCGTGGTAAGAAACAATCTTCCGTTCACTCGCCGGAAGACCGTGCGGGCCGGCCCGGTTGCATTGGTGGCTCGTTCACCGGGGTCCATGACACACACCGGGACACTGGTGGACAAGCCACCAGTGGCACCCGGCGGATGGCCGTCCGCTCACCCCCCCTCCGGCCCCCTCGCCCCGCCACGCCGGCCGCTTACAGGCCCACCGAGCCCTCGGTGGTGGCGCGGGCCGTGGCCGCGAACGTGTCGGGGAAGTATTCCTGAAGTGCCTGGACGGTCCACGGCCGCGCGCGCAGGGCGGTCATGGCCTGCACCGCGGCGGCGGCGCCGGTGGTGGTGGTGATGATCGGCACGTTGAAGCGCACCGCGGTGGCGCGCAACTTGCCTTCATCGCTGCCGATGCCCTTGCGCGTGGGGGTGTTGATGATCAGGGCCAGCTCGTGGTTCTTGATCATGTCGATGGCGTTGGGCCGGCCCTCGACGATCTTGCGGATGCGCCGGGTCTCGATGCCGCGCTGGCGCAGGTACTCGTGCGTGCCGCCGGTGGTGATGACCTCGAAGCCGGCCTCGATGAGCGTGCGCGCCGGGGCGACGATGTGGGGCTTGTCGCTGTCGCGCACCGAGAGGAAGATGCGGCCCTCGACGGGCAGGCGGGTGCCCGCGGCGAGCTGGCTCTTGTAGACGGCGAAGGGGAAGGCGGCGTCGATGCCCATCACCTCGCCGGTCGAGCGCATCTCCGGGCCGAGGATCACATCCACACCCGGGAACTTGCTGAAGGGGAAGACCGACTCCTTCACCGCCGTGTGGTCGATGCGCACCTCATCACTGACCTCCAGATCGCCCAGCCGACGGCCGGCCATGACCTTGGCCGCCAGCCGCGCCCAGGACACGCCCGTGGCCTTGGAGACGAACGGCACCGTCCGCGAGGCGCGGGGGTTGACCTCGAGCACGAACACCTCGTAACCGTCGGCCCCCGCCTCCGCTCCGCCGCCGGCCGTTGCCGCAGCGCCTTCACCCGCGGGCGGGTGCTTGATGGCGTACTGCACGTTCATCAGCCCGCGCACACCCAGGGCCTCGGCCAGGCGCCGCGAGGCGTCGCGCAACTGCTCGACCACCGGCGCCGGCAGTGAAAACGGCGGGATGGCGCAGGCGCTGTCGCCCGAGTGCACGCCCGCCTCCTCGATGTGCTCCATCACGCCGCAGACCAGCGCCCGCGGGGCGGGCAGGTCACCCTGTTGGACCGGCGGCGCGGCAGGGGCGGGGGGCGCGGGCGCCGACTCCGCCGCCAGCGTCTCGGCCGCGGCGCTTGGAAAGTCGGCGATGACATCGACATCGCACTCGATGGCCTCGGCCAGGAACTTGTCGATCAGGATCGGCTGGTCCTCGAGGTCGCTGGCACCCAGGGCGATCTGCATGTAATGGCGCAACTGCTCATCATCGAACACCGTCTCCATCGCCCGCCCGCCCAGGACGAAGCTGGGCCGCACCAGCACGGGGTAGCCGATCTGGTTGGCGATCTGGATCGCCTGCTCGATGCTGTAGGCGATGCCGTTTTCCGGCTGCTTGAGCCCCAGGCCGTGCAGCAGCTTCTGGAAGCGCTCGCGGTCCTCGGCCAGGTCGATCGAATCGACGCTGGTGCCGATGATGGGCACACCGGCCAGTTCCAGGCCGTGGGCCAGGTTCAGCGGCGTCTGCCCGCCGAACTGCACGATCATGCCGTTCACGCGGCCCTGCCCGCCATCGAGCCGCTCGTAGACGTTGAGCACATCCTCCAGCGTCAGCGGTTCAAAGAACAGCAGGTCGGAGGTGTCGTAGTCGGTCGAGACCGTCTCGGGATTCGAGTTGATCATCACCGACTCAAAGCCCAGTTCATCGGCGGCGAAGGCGGCCTGCACGCAGCAGTAGTCGAACTCGATGCCCTGGCCGACCCGGTTGGGCCCGCCGCCGAGGATGATGATCTTGGGCCGGTCGGTCAGCCGCGTCTCATCATCGGCCCGGTGGGTGGGCTGGCCATCGACCAGCTCGACCCAGGGCGTCTCGTAGGTCGAGTAGTAGTAGGGCGTGGCGGCCTCGAACTCGGCAGCGCAGGTGTCCACGAGCTTGAACACCGGCTCGATGCCCAGCCGCTTGCGGTGCTTTCGAACGTGCAGAATGGTTTCAGCGCTGATCCGCCCCTCGTAGAGGTTGGCAAGCTGGGCGTCGGAGTAGCCCAGTTGCTTGGCCTTGAACAGGGTCGCGGCGGGGACATCGTCGAGGTGGTCGTAGCCGATCAACGTCTGCTCGAAGTCGATGAGCTGGCGGACCTGCTCGAGGAACCAGGGGTCGACGAAGGTGGCCTCGTGGACCTGCTGCACGCTCCAGCCCAACTTCATCGCGTAGCGGATGTAGTAGAGCCGGCCCTGGCTGGGCACGTTGAGCTTGCGTTGAAGCTTCTCGGGCGTGATGGGCCACTCGAGCTCGGCCAGCCACAGATCGGCGCTGGCGGTGGCGGCCTGGCGGACGAACCCGCCGTGGCCGGCGCCCAGGCTCTGCTGGAGGATGGAAAGCTGCTGCCGGGCCGCAGCCGACAGGCGGGCCAGCAGTACCGGGTCGTTGTGCAGCAGGGCCGCGGCCTGGAGGGTGGTGCACCCGCCCAGCTCCCGCCGCGCCACCCGCATCACCGCCCGCAGCGCATCGGGGTGGTGGGCATCGAGGAAGGCGATGGTGGCCCGCAGGCCCGCCAGCCACTTGTCCTGGCGGTCCAGGCCCAGGCCGAAGCGCTTGACCTCCATCGAGCGGATGCCCTTCTGGAGGCTCTCCTTGAACGTGCGGCCGATGCTCATGGCCTCGCCCACGCTCTTCATCTGCGTGGTGAGCGTCTCATCGGCCTCGGGGAACTTCTCGAAGGTCCAGCGCGGAATCTTGGTCACCACGTAGTCGATGGTCGGCTCGAAGCAGGCCACCGTCTGGCCGGTAATGTCGTTCTTCAGCTCCCACAGCAGATACCCCACCGCCAGTTTGGCCGCGATCTTGGCGATGGGAAAGCCGGTGGCCTTCGAGGCCAGGGCCGAGCTGCGGCTGACCCGCGGGTTCATCTCGACCACGAGCATCTCGCCGTCGGCGGGGTTGATGGCGAACTGGATGTTCGACCCGCCGGTCTCGACCCCCACCGCGCGGATGATGGCCATGGCCGCGTCGCGCATCCGCTGGTATTCCTTGTCGGTCAGCGTCTGGGCGGGTGCGATGGTGATCGAGTCGCCGGTGTGTACGCCCATGGCGTCGAAGTTCTCGATCGAGCAGATGATGACCACGTTGTCATCGTGGTCGCGCATGACCTCCAGCTCGTATTCCTTCCAGCCCAGCACCGACTGGTCGATGAGCACCTGGTGGGTCATCGAGGCATCCAGCCCCCGGCGGACGATGTCCTCGAACTCCTCGCGGTTGTAGGCCACCCCGCCGCCGGTGCCGCCGAGGGTGAAGGCGGGCCGGATGATCGCCGGCAGGCCCACCTCCTCGAGGATTTCCCACGCCCGCTCCATGCTCGTGGCCGTGGCGCTGCGCGGGCAGCGCAGGCCGATCGAGTCGATGATGTCGTGGAAGATCTGCCGGTCCTCGGCGCGGTAGATCACGTCGCGGTCCGCGCCGATCATCTCCACCCCGTAGCGCTTGAGCACGCCCGAGTCGTACAGCGCGCAGGCGCAGTTGAGCGCGGTCTGCCCGCCGAGGGTGGGCAGCAGGGCGTCGATGTGGTAAGGGCCGCCGTGCTCGCGGGCGATGATCTTCTCGACCGTCTCGGGCGTGATCGGCTCGATGTAGGTGCGGTCGGCGAACTCCGGGTCGGTCATGATCGTGGCGGGGTTGGAGTTGACCAGCACGACCTGGAAGCCCTCTTCACGAAGGGCCTTGCAGGCCTGCGTGCCCGAGTAGTCGAACTCGCAGCCCTGCCCGATGACGATCGGGCCCGAGCCGATGATGAGGATGGTGCGGATGTCAGTGCGTCGGGGCATGGCGGCGATCGGCGAGGGTAGGTGGTGGCGGAGGCGGAGGCCCCCACCGGTTACGGGGCACTTCCGGGGGTCTTCCGGGGGCGGGGGCAAAAGCACCGCATGGTACCGCCGCCCACACCCCCGTACAAACGCCCGGTGCCCCGAGGCGACCTGAGCGCGGGGTGCCGCTGGAGGCACCTCCACCCGTGCGTGCAACGTCCGTTGAACCTCACCGGCGGCTTGTCCACCAGGTGCACCGCCAGTGGCACCGCGCGCAGGGAATCGGGAATGGCCCATCGGCGGGCGTGATACAATGCGGGCGGATTCGCACCGGGCTCAGGATCGCACCCTCGTGAACGAAGGGAGGTCGCAGAAATGGCCACAGGACCCGCTATCGGGATGTTCGTTCCCCTGATGCTGATGCTCGGGGGTGTTCTTGGTGACAGCTTCCCCCAGAGCACCCCGCCGCGCGAGGTGGATGAGCGGATGCTGTCGGTGGTGCCCGACTCGTGCCTGGCGCTGGTGGCTATGACCGGCGCCGCCGAGGCCGATGCGGCATCGGACAACGCCACCGAGGCCCTGCTCGCCGAACCGGAGTTGCGGGCCATCGGCCGGGCTATTTTCCGTGCCATCGAAGGGGCGGAAAAGCCCGGGGCACAACTTCCTGGGGCGCTTCCGGGGGCGGAGCCGGGCGACCTCGGCAACGCCGAGGCGGTGGATGAACGGCGGCTGCTGGCCGCGGCGATTCGAACGTGGCTGGCCAGCCCGATCGTGTTCTTTGTGGAATCGGCCGACATCGGGCCCGACGGCCCCGATGTCAAAGCCGGCCTCGTCATTGCGCCCGATGCCGCCGAGCGCCGACTCTTCACCGCCGCCATGGAGGCCTTTGAAGCCGATGCCCCCCACCAGCTCCCCCGCGAGCAGGTCGGCGAGATCGAGCTGCGAAGCATCCCCGGCCCCGGCCCCGATGCCCCGAGCCTCCAGTGGGCGGTGGTGGGCGACTACATGATCGCGGCCACCGGCGAGGGGGTGGCCCGGCGCATGGTCGAGCGTCTGACCGCTGAGCAGCCCGCGGCGATGCCCGACTGGCTGGGCTCGCTTCTCGAGCACGAGCAGGTGGACCGCCCCGCCGCGGTTCGCTACATCGACATGGCCGCCCTGCGCGACCGGGTGCTGCCGGTACTGTTCGGGCCGATCTGGGCCGAAGCGCGGCCGGCGCTGGAAGCGGCGGGCATGGACAACCTCACCACCTTCAGCGCCGTCAGCGGCCTGGATGCGACCGGTCAGGTGCGGATCGTAGAGCTGGGCCTCGACGGCCCGCCACGCGGGCTGTTTGCGGCGGTGGGCGATCGGCCCTTGCGTGTGGCCGACCTCCGGCCCCTGCCGCCCGATGCCACCTTCGCCCTGGCGGCGAACTTTGATCCCGACCGGATTCTGGACACCATCCGGGCCATCGCCGTGGCCGTCGAGGACGAACGTGCCGGTGAGGACTTCGATGCGGACATCGCCATGTTCGAGGAGGAGATGGGCTTCCACCCGCGGCGGGACCTGTTCGATCAACTCGGCGATGTATGGACGCTCTACAGCGCGGCGGGCGATGGCGGGCTGGGCGTGACCGCATCGCCCTGGGGCAGACCGAGCACCGCGACCTGCCCATCCGCTTCGTCAACCCCATCGGCTGGCGGGCCGAAGACATGCCCATTGCGCCGGCCTGGGCCGTTACCGATACTCACCTGCTGGCCGGGATGTGGCCGCACGTGGTGCGAAGCGGCATCGATCGGCTGGGCCATCCAGACTCGCGCGCCGCGGCGGGCGCCCTGACCGACCACCAGGCGCTGGCCGCGGCCATGCAACGCCACGGTGGGCCGGTGGCCATCGCCTGGTTCGACATGGGCGCGATCCTCGAGCAGGTCTACCCCGCCGTGCCGTTTCTCGGCACCGTCCTGGCAGGGCAGGTCCAGTGGGAGGGGATGGACATCGACATCTCGCTGCTGCCGTCGCTTCGCAGCCTCCAGCCGCACATGCGACCGGCGGTGACGGCGCTGTACCGCACGGATGAAGGCTTCATTTTCGAGTCCCGCGGCACCGTGGGCGGCTCGACGATCCTGATGCCCGTCACGGGCGTGTTCGGCGCGTTCATCGCCCCTGTCCGCCATAG
Organism: Phycisphaeraceae bacterium; assembly: GCA_003551485.1. GTDB lineage: Bacteria > Planctomycetota > Phycisphaerae > Phycisphaerales > Phycisphaeraceae > B1Sed10-187. The sequence goes on from PUMS01000383.1 coordinate 7,449, forward strand.
GCACGAGCCCCCACCCCCCATCCACGACGCCCAGCCCCTCCCGCCGGAGGATTGGGATGCCTGGGACGACTGGGAGTGAGCCCCGACCTTTTCTGATTGACGCATTGCTTCACATTGAGGGCATGAAACCGCGCAAGTGCATGCGCCGCCCAACACAAGGAGTTTGACAATGAGCAGGTTCACCAGAGCGATCGGAACGTGGGCCACCTTGCTGCTGTTTGCAGCGCTGCCCATGCTCGGCGGCTGCCAGACCCCGGATCGCACGTCACCGGAGGACCCGGGCGAGACCACCTTCGAGGTTTACCACCTCTACCGCTACGGCATTGAGGACCTCACCGAGGAGGAGGCCCGCACGCTTCGCCGGATGATCGAGGATGCGGTCGGCCATGACACCTGGGTCCGCACCGGCAGCCAGATTCGCATCATGGATGGGCTCATGACGATCCGCACCACGCGGCAGGGCCACGAGCAGGTCCAGCAGTTGCTGACGCACGTTCGCGCAGCCCAAGAGGCTGACTGAAGCGCTTCGCGATGTGCTGCCCCGAAATTCCGGCCCCCTCTCCCTCCGGGAGAGGGTTGGGGTGAGGGCAGAGGCACAAGGCCCGCCCGAATCTGCCCTCACCCCCGGCCCCCCTCCCGGTGGAAGAGGGGAGAGGTGCCGGGCGCGGTTTTCATCCTCGTGGGTGCGGCGCAGCCCCGGCAGCGAGACTCCCGGAGGGAGGGGGAGTTGTTTTCAGAGCGGGTTCCATCCGGCGGCGGGTTCTCGTACAATTCAAGGCATGCGCCAGGGCTGGGGTCGGATCGCCGGTTTGCTTGGTTGTCTGCTGCTCGTACCGGCGGCGGCGGTCGCCGCGTGGGGGCAGCCGCCCGATGCCGGGCGCGAGGCCACTTTCAACGCCGCGGTCGATCTGCTGCAACAGAGCATCACCCCCTCGCGCGATGGGCGCCACCACGACATGCTGCGGGCGCTGCGCCACCTGCAAGACCCGGCGCTCTCGCCGCTGTTCGAGGCCCTGGCCAGGGACGATGAGCCGCTGATCATGACCCACGGCATCCTCGGCCTGGCCGAGATATCGCCCGCCCACCGCATCGACACCGAAAGGGTGCTGGCCATCGGCCGCATCGACCTCCAGGTCGAACTGCTCAGCACCGCCATGGCCAACCGGCTGATGACCAACGAGCAGGCGCGGCAACTGCTGGCCGACCCGCGGGTGGACCTGGCGGTGAAGGTCATGCTCGCCGGCTTTCTGATCCGCGATGGGCAGTTGACCGACACCCGCTTCCTGCGCGAAGCCACCGAGCAGTCGCACCTGCCCCGTGCCGCCGTGGCCGCGATCATGCTCATGCAGTTGCAGGACCCGACCGCGGCCGAGCGCCTCGAGCGGATCGAGAGCAACGTCGACCCCCGCGGCCGCGACATGCTGCGACAGCTCGCCCTCCGCACCGCCTACCGATTCGAGTTTCACCGCACGGCGCCCTGGGCGCTGGGACTGGCCGATGACCCGGATGCGGGCCGGCAGGTGCGCATCGCCGCCCTCGAGGTGGCGCTGCGCTTCGGCGCTGAGAACGCCGCTTCCCTCTGGCAGCAACGCTTCCGCCAGGCCCGCGACACGCCCACCCGCACGCGCCTGGGCCTGGTCGCCCTGCGCACCGCGCCCTGGGGGCCAAACGCCGTCTACGAGCAACTCGCCCGCCGCCGAGAGCCGCTGCTGAACCACATCGGCATGGTCGGCAGGGCCATGGCGCAGCAGCAGCGGATCGCCCAGGCCGTCACTGACCTGGCGCGGCTGGAGCATCCGATGGCCAACACCTGGGTGCTCCAGTACGCCGGTGAACTGGCCGGCCAGAATGATGCGGTGGCCATCCTGCAAGGGATGATCCGCCTGGCCGCCTCCCCGCCCGACCCGGCCGCGGCCGGGGATGACCCCCACGCCCAGGCCATTCGCCTCGATCATGCCGCCACCGCCAGCCAACTGCTGATGGACCGTGCCCCCGGGCAGGCCATCGAACTGCTGCGCTCGCTGCTGCACGAGTACCGCCGCCAGGAGCCGGTGGTCCGGGCGATCCTGGCCGGCCTGGTCCGCGGCAACCACGCCCGCGCCCACGAGGTGGTCGTGGGCCTGTATCCGATCGGCACCGTGGCCAGCGACGACCTGCGCCTGCTGCTGCTGGCCCGAGGCCAGCAGCCGCTGAGCCCGCGGGAGATGGCGGAGCTGGCCGTGCTGGTTCGCGGCGGGGGCAGCGACCAGCTCACCCTGCGCCTCCAGGCCGCCTGGGTCTGGATCAAGCGCACCCGGAACGTGGAACCGGTCATGCAACAGGTGCTGGCGGCCCGTTGAACCGCCGCCACGGCCTGGCCCATCCCCTCTGCAACGTGCCCGCCACCGGCCGCGCTTGCGTTATCCTTACCGCCCCGCGGTTTGTCACCGATCGCCGCGGCGGGGCCGAGCGACGCTGCCAGGCATACCGACCCCTGATGGACCCTCGAGCATGAAGAGCCTCATTCCACTTGGCAAACCCGACATCACCGAGGCCGAGGTGCAGGCCGTCGTCACCGCCCTGCGCAGCGACCTGCTGAGCATCGGCCCGCGCCAGGCCCGCTTCGAGGAACTGGTCGCCGACCGCTGCGACCGCCGCCACGGCGTGGCCGTCAGCTCCGGCACCGCCGGCCTGCACCTGCTGCTGGCGGCGCTGGGCATCGGCCCGGGCGATGAGGTGATCACCACGCCGTTTTCCTTCATCGCCTCGGCCAACTGCATCCTCTACGTCGGGGCCACGCCCGTCTTCGTCGACATCGACCCGCGCAGCCTGAACATGGACCCGCACCGCCTCGAGGCCGCCATCACCCCGCGCACAAGGGCCATCATCGCCGTCGAGGTCTTCGGCAACTGCGCCCATATGGACGAGATCGAGCGCATCGCCCACGCCCACGAGATCAGCCTCATCGAGGATGCCTGCGAGGCCCTGGGCGGCTCGCTGGGCGGCCGGCCCGCCGGCTCCTTCGGCCGCGCCGCCGTCTTCGGTTTCTATCCCAACAAGCAGATCACCACCGGCGAGGGCGGCATGATCGTCACCGATGATGACCGCCTGGCCGGGCTGTGCCGGTCGCTGCGAAACCAGGGCCGGCCCATCGCCACCACCCGCGATCCGGCCGACACCGAGCCGGCCAACAACAACCGCGCCGGCTCGTGGCTGGCCCACGAGCGGCTGGGCTACAACTACCGCCTCACCGAACTGGCCAGCGCCCTGGGCATCGCCCAGATGGAGCGGCTGGATGCGATCCTCGAAGCGCGGCGGAACGTGGCCTCGATGTACATCAAACGCCTCATGGACTGGGAGGACCTGATCCTGCCCAACATGGCCGAGATGGAGTCGGCAAGCTGGTTCGTCTTCGTCGTCCGCCTGACCGACCTCTACGGCTCGACCGAGCGCGACCGCATCCTCCAGGGCCTGCGCCGCCACGACATCGGCACCAGCAACTACTTCCCCTGCATCCACCTCCAGCCCTTCTACCGCCAGAAGTTCGGCCACAAGCCCGGCGACTACCCCATCGCCGAACACGTCAGCCAGCGCACCATCGCCCTGCCCTTCTTCAACGGCCTGGACGAGATGGGCATCGAACTGATCGCCCAGACCCTCCGCGTCATGCTCCAGCGCGAGCAACTGCTCAAACGCGACCGCTGACTCGCCGCCGCCGGGTGCCACTGGTGGCTTGTCCACCAGTGCACACCCTCCACGTCGGGGGCCCTGGCGGGCGAGCCATCAGTGGCATACGGCGCCGAGCTCGTTGGCATCTCCGTTGAACCCGACCTGGCCCTTTGGAACCGCTCCGGCCGCTACGGCGCTCAGCCCCAGCACCGGGTGCTCCATGTTCCGGAGCCGGCGAGCCTGGCGCTCCTGGGCATCGGCGCCATGGTGTTCCTGGGCCGCGGCAGCCGCCAGGTATGAGGCCGCATGCGCAGGCTGGCCACTGGAGGTCCCCTGTCCCGGTCGGGCTCCGCCGCATGAGGTGAATGGAACGGTAAGGCGTAAGCGCGTTGGCAAAGCGGAACGCGCGCGCAGGGGGGCGGTCCGTGCGGGGCGTCCCCTGCCTCCTCGGGTACCCCCCGGAGTCGGATGATCGAGAAGTTATGTCGCTTTTGCGCACGCACGGGACGGTTTTTACGTTCAATTTCCGCCAGTCGTTTTAGAATCTTGACCACTGTTGGGAGGTAGGCTAGAGTGTGAAGGGAAGGTGTGGGTCGATCCATTCCGGAGCGGCCCGGAGGTGACGTATCTGTCGCCCAGAGCTGGTTGACAGGGGGACAACTCAGCTTGCCCGCGCCCTGCTCCGTAAGCGAGTGTGGCGCCCTCGAATAGCAGGAGCGGCCATCATGTCCCATAAGTCCCGTGCACATGGCTTTACGCTCATTGAACTTCTGGTCGTGATCTCGATCATTGCGCTGCTGATCGCGCTGCTGCTGCCCGCCCTGGCGGCGGTGAGGGAATCGGCCCAGGCGCTGAAATGCCGTGGCCACCTCCAACAACTGGTGCTGGCCCAGGCCACCTACGCCACGGACCACCGTGATCACTGGATCTCCGGCCACGGTGTGCCTCGGGGCAGGTTCCAGGTGATGTACAGCAGTGTGCCTGGGCGGATCGGCAGCTTCCACGCCCGCCTGGCCGACTACCTGATCGGGGTCAGCCACAACGATCGGCCCGAGTGGCAGACCGCCTCCCGGCCGGAGTGGGGCGATGGGCTCGATGCAGCGGAACTGATCATGCCCTACGACTACATGTGGTGTCCTGCGGCCCCGAGGCCGACCGAGGCGATGGGCAACGACCGTTCGCAGTGGCCCATCGCCGGCTCCAGCTACGCCGCCAACGGCAACCTCACGCGTGAGACGACCGGGGGGTGGACTGGGTTTGGCTACCCTCACGGGGAAATGCAGTGGCGGGTGCCTTACCGGGGCATCAACAACTCGACCCTGCCGCCCAGTTCGGTGCTTCTCATGGCCGATGGCAACGGCAACAACATCCGCTTCCACGGCTACCGCCAGCCGGCGGGGAGCTACATGGGGCAGGGCGGTGACCCGATGTTCCGCCACCGCAGCTCCTATATGCCCCCGGAACACGAGCGTCAGGCGACCGCCGAGGGCTGGGGCCACGGCCATACCAACGTGATGCAGCCGCGCGGCGACGGCCAGGCTCACCTCGCCTTCGCCGATGGCTCGGTCCGGGCCTACTGGGAGGGTTACGATGAGCCGGGCGAACTCGGGTACGACTACATCAATGCCCGTGTCATCTTCGAGATCTGGCAGCACTACTCCGTGGCCCGCGACAGGCAGGCCAACGCCATCCAGGAAACGCTGCCGCCGCCGGTGAATTAGGTGCAGAATCGGGCACGAGCAGACAACGCCGTTGCTGCATTGTCATCCACGAATTTGAGGGCACCATGATGATCAGGCCACATCGCACCACCGCCTTCACCCTGATCGAGCTTCTGGTTGTGATCTCGATCATGGCCCTGCTGATTGCGCTGCTGCTGCCGGCGCTTGCGGCGGTGAATGAATCGGCCCGGGCGATCCAGTGCCAGAGCCAGCTGCGTCAGCTTGGCCTGGCTCAGCACAACTACGCCGTGGATAACAACGATCACTGGATTTCCGGCCACGGTGTGCCGCGGGGCAGGTTCCAGGTGATGTACAGCAGTGTGCCTGGGCGGATCGGCAGCTTCCACGCCCGCCTGGCCGACTACCTGATCGGGGTCAGCCACAACGAGCGGCCCGAGTGGCAGACTGCTTCGCGGCCGGAGTGGGGCGACGGGCTTGATGCAGAGGAGTTGATCATGCCCTACGACTACATGTGGTGTCCTGCGGCCCCGAGGCCGACGGAGGCGATGGGCAATGATCGCTCGCAGTGGCCCATCGCCGGCTCCAGCTACGCCGCCAACGGCAACCTGACGCGTGAGACCACCGGGGGGTGGACGGGGTATGGCTACCCTGGCGGGGAAATGCAGTGGCGGGTGCCATACCGGGGGATTCTCAACTCGCGCCTGCCGCCGGATGCGGTGCTGCTCACCGCCGATGGCAATGGCAACAACCTGCGTTTCCACGGCTTTCGCGAGGGTTATCCGGGAACGGGCAGCGACCCGATGTTCCGCCACTTCAGCTCCTATCCGACCCCGGAGGAAACCGTCCAGGGCCCATGGGAGCACTTCAGCGGACAGGAACAGGAACGTGGCGATGGCCGCGCCTATCTCGCATTCGCCGACGGCTCGGTGCGCCATTACTACGATGGCTGGGATGAGCCCAGGGACCTTGGCAATGCGTACCTGCGGGCGCGGGTGGTTTTCGAAATCTGGCGTCCCTACGAGGTATTGCGCAGACGTTGACACCCACCGACGGGGCCATGGCGCGACACAGCAAGCAGGGCGCTTAGAGAAAAGCGAAGCGCACCATGCCGTCGCGCCGGTCGCCTTGCCCGCTGGGACAGCGGAGCCGGGCCTCCGGGAGACCCGGGATGGATAACCGTATGCGCGGCAGATCACGGGCAGGGGAAGGGTGAAGGTTCCAGCCGCCGTCTTGCTGTCAACGCGATGCTGGCAGGTTCAGCACGCAGCGCTGTTGAAGCCGTCGCTCGGCGGACCTCGCTCTACCCACACTGCCCTGAAAATGAATCCCTCTCCCTCCGGGAGAGGGCCGGGGTGAGGGCAGACACGCAGGACGGGTCCGAATCTTCCCTCGCCCCCGCCCCCTCTCCCAAGGGGGAGGGGGGATAGAGCCACCCGCGCTTTTCATCCTCGTGGGTGCGGCGCCAGCCGCATGAGACACTGGTGGCTGAATCATCCCGACGCTCAGCCCTCCTCCGCCAGGCCCGCCGCGGACTTGAGCCTGCCGACCTCCGCGGCCGAGAGGAACCGCCACTGGCCCTCGGCCAGACCCTTGAGCCGCAGCGGGCCGATGCCGTCGCGGTGCAGGCGATGCACTTTGCTCCCCACGGCCGCCACCAGGCGGCGGATCTCGCGGTTCTGACCCTCGGTGAGCACCATCTCGAGCACCGTCACATCCCCGCGCGCACGGTCGCGATGCACGGCCAGACGGCGCACCCGCTCGGCGCCGGCCCTTCGCGCCGCCGTGGCCGGCCGCCCGCTGCCGGTCTTGCGCTGGGCCAGGAACAGGCCCTTGTTCAGCCGGGCGATCTGCTCATCCTCGAGCACGCCCCGGCAGGCGACGGTGTAGTGCTTGGCCACCTCGTGGCTGGGGTGGGTCAGCCGCTCGGTCAGCGCGCCATCGTTGGTCAGCAGGATCAGGCCCGTCGAGTCGGCATCGAGCCGGCCCACCGGGTACAGCCGCGCCGCCCCGGCGGGCAACTGGCCCTTGAGCTCGACCAGGTCCACAACGCTTGGCCGGTTGAGGTCATCGCTGACCGTCGAGATCACCCCGCGCGGCTTGTGCAGCATGATGTAGACCCGGCGCCCCCCGGCCCTGCCCCCGGCCTTCCCCTCGGCGCCGGCCTTGCGCGGGCTGTTGACCACCTGCCCGTTGACCTCGATGCGGTCGCGCTGCGGGTCCACCCACGCGGGCAGGCCCACCACGGGCCGGCCGTTGACCTGCACCCGGCCCTCGCGGATCAGCAGCTCACAATGCCTTCGCGAGGCCACCCCCAGCTCCGCCAGCACACGCTGAAGGCGCCGGCCGCGGCTCTTGTCGGCCAGTTCCTCCGGCACCGCCCGACCCGCGGCCACCGCCGCCTCGGCCACCCCCCTCAACGAGCGCGGCCGGCGCCGCTTGCCCCCCAACGGCGGTGCTCCGCCCCCCCGGCCAGCCCCCCCCGCGCGCCCGCCCTGCCCC
>PUMS01000237.1 GCA_003551485.1 Phycisphaeraceae bacterium
CTGGGGCCGGGGGCGGCGGAGGTGTCGGCGGCGGGGGGGCGGTCTGCAACGAGGCGGGGGTCGTTGACCTCATCGGGCGCTCGCTTGGCCACCCCGCGCATGTACTCGATCGGCTGCACACCGGCAAAGCAACGCGTGGTGCCCATGTACCCGTAGGCAAACGCGCCGATGAGCCTGCCCCCCTCACCGAGTTCGCCCTCCTCGTCGTTTTCCCAGAGGTAGATGGGTGATCCGCTCATGCCCGAGACCGGTCCGGACTCCTCCAGCCGCGGGTCATCGCACACAATCCAGATGACGGCGGTGTCGGGCCGGAAATCCCGCATGATGCTGATGACCTCGACCGGGAACGGCTCGATCTTCGTGCCGCTGAAGACGGTCAGCCCGTAGCCGCGCATCCCGACACGGACCTCGTCCAGCGGCATGATGGGCGTCTCGGCCGCGGCGTCGGTCTCGTCTTCGGCGCGGCTCTGGCGATCGTCGGCGCGGTCTTCAGCAGGCGCATCGATCTTCTGATCGCCGCCATTGTCCGCCGCGGCGGCCAGCGGGGCCGGCGTCAGTGCCGCCAGGGCGAAGGCCACCGCGATGGCCATCCCCCCAAAAAGGGCGGAAGTGGGGCGGAATCGGGTGCGTCGGGTCGCTGAGCGATTGACAGCCTTGGGATGCATCTGGATACTCACTACGTGCCTCGGGGGGTTGAGGGCTGACACCGGGGGCCGGTCGCCCGTCTTGTGCCAGCATCGCCGGGGCGGGGGATTGCGGGGTGGGGGGCTGGATGCGAACTGGACGTTCAGGGATCGGGGACTCTCCAACAGCGTCAGTGGAAACTTGCGGGGGTGTTTGCGGGAAGGGCAATCCATGGGGTTGAACGTCGCCGGTAACAACGTCATGCTGGACAAAGCCGCTCAAATCATCGGGTATACATTCAAAGACGAGTCGATCCTCGCCGAGGCGCTCACGCATGCGTCCAGTGCAGGCCACCGGCTCCAGTCCAACGAGCGGATGGAGTTCCTGGGCGATGCCATTCTAGGCTTTGTCGTCGCCGAATACCTGTTCCATCACTACCCCACGTTCCTCGAGGGCGACCTGACCAAGATCAAGAGCACGGTGGTCAGCCGCAAGACCTGCGCGATGATCACCGAGGAACTGGACCTGGTCTCGGTGCTCAACCTCGGCAAGGGCATGAGCAACCGGCCGGACCTGCCCCCGAGCATCGCCGCGGCGGTGTTCGAGGCCACGATCGCCGCGATCTACCTCGACGGCGGCTACGAACCGGCACGCGACTTCATCCTGCGCTACGTGGCGCCACACATCGAAGATGCGGTCGACTCGGCGCACCACCACAATTTCAAAAGCGTATTGCAGCAATTTGCTCAACGCCACCTGCCCTCCAGCCCCCAGTACATCCTCCTGGATGAGAAGGGCCCGGACCACTCCAAGTGCTTCGAGGTGTGCGTCGAGATCCGCGGCCGGCGCTTCCCCTCGGCCTGGGCCAACGCCAAGAAGGAGGCCGAGCAGAAGGCCGCCCTGCTGGCGCTGAAGGAGATGGATGTGGTCGAGGTCGATGAGCATGGGGACGTCCACCTGCGCGATCCCGAGACCACACGTCAGCGAGCTGAACAGATCGTCGGCGAAACCGACAGCCCGGCGTGAATTCGGCCCGCTGTCCCGCACGCTGGCCCTCGGCCACGCGGCGGGCGCCTTGATTTGGCGTAAACGCCTGCCATCAAAGAATCTGAAGCTTGCACACCCCTCGCCGGTGACGTGCCACAACGGCCACATCCCCGCTCGCCAGGTGGACGGTGCGACGCTGGCGGGCACCGCTTCGCCCGCGCCGGGACGGGCCGAAGCCCCCCATGTGGGGTTCACCTTAACTCCCCACGCTGCGCGCCCGGCGCATGGGGAGCGGCTCCCTGGCGTGGTGCGGATGGTGGGGGTAGGATGTTTGATGTGGTGGGGGAGGCACGGGAGCGCTGTGCCGTGTTGTGCAAGGGTGATCGCGGGCTCGATGGGTGCGGCGGCGCCGGTGGTGCCGGGGGTTGTCGTGAGGGCGGCCGTTGCGGTGGCAAAATCGACGCCGGCGCCGCCGGGGACGCTCACCTCCGTTGGCATGACGGGGGATGCCGTATGCCGGTACTCATCGGCGTGCTTACAGCGGCTGTGATGAGCGGGCTTACCGGCTGCTCCATTCTGAACACCATTCACCTTTACCTCGGTGAACCGGGTCAACCGGTGCCGGAACGCGACCATTCACGCACGGTCACCGTGCGCATCGCCGGGGGACAGGATATCATCGGCATCGTCGAGCAGGTGGCTTCTGAAAACGGCTTTGAAAGGGTTGAGTCGCGCCGATATGACCACATGTGGGAGCACCGTCCCGAGGCGGGGCCTTTCACGCAGATCAGCCTGATGCAGGAGTTGCCAGGTGTCTGGCGGGTGGAGTTCATCAATTGGGGTCGCACGCCGACTGCACGAGCGATCGATACCCGTGATGCGGTTCTTGACCGCGTGCGCAGGCAGGAGGTGGATGCGATCCCGACAGGCACAACTGGCCCGCAGCCGACGTGGCGGACAAGCTGGGTGCGTGCCACGCGTTGAAGGGAGGAGCCCACCATGGCCCCGATCGCCAAGATGCAACATGCGAGGGCGGCGATAAAAAGCACAGCGCTTTGGCACCGGGGCACCTGGGGGACCGTGGTTCTCGTGGCCGCGGTGCTGTTTGCATCGGCCTGTACGGAGCGCACACGAAGCTTCTACCTGCGCGAACCCGGGGGTGCACATTCGAGCACGTTGATCGGGCCACCGACCATCACGCTCGAGCAGGAGCGCGATGTGCCGGCACTTGTCCAGGCGGCGGTGGCTGAGGCTGGGCTGGAACCTTTCGAATCGTTCAGACACACCTACGCTTTTGCCGCCCCGCCACGGGCAGGACGTGCCTTGCGCGTGACGCTGGACCGCCGATGCCATGGCCTGTGGTATGTGCACATCGAGGACTGGCCCTCCCCCGACAGACGGAGCGCACGCTCGCGCGAGGTGGAACACGCCATCGTTGCGCGGGCACGGGCCACCGACGATGCCGAGGAAACAGCCCCATCGGAGTCGCCCGACCTGGATGAGCAGCAGCGCGACGGTGGGCACGAAGATGACACTGCGGCCGATGGTTCAACCGGCAATGTCAAGGATGCGCTGGAATCGGAGCAGCAGGAAACCTCACAAGCCAGTAAAGATGAAAACGAGGTCTACTACATCAGCGATATCGAGACCAGGGGTGTCAGTGGCGACGCCATCAGCATCGAGACGATCAAAGCGGCACCGATCAGACTGCGCCAAGTCAACGGGCACTGGACGATTCCCAGTGAGGATGATCCGGGGACCAGGATGCGCCTGAATGAGGTTGGCCTGGATGAAGGCCGCGCCTTGGACCTGAATGCGGTGCGCGCTGTGTTGCAATCGGTACTCAATGCGTACCGGGAGCACGGGTTCGCAGCGATCGTTGTCGTGGTCGACCCGGCCACTTTGCCGGCACTGGGTAACCCGGATGAGCCCGGCACGCTTACGCTGCACGTGGTCGAAGGGCGCATCGAGAACGTGGCGGTCGTGCAAGCCCGAGCCGATGCCGCACCCGCAGATGCATGGAAAGGTGCCCAACCTGCCGCCGGACCGATCGCCGATCGCATTCTCGAAGATTCACCCGTGGAAGAAGGGGACCTCGTTCGCATGGACAAGATCGGTGAGTTCATGGAACAACTCGGTCGCCATGCCGAATTCCGTGTCGAAGCGGTATTCGCACCATCATCCGCCGATGATGTGGTGGACCTGTATTATCTCATCATCCCCACCGAACCGGAAAAAGATCAGTAGCCCCCACCCCCGCTTCTGCCTGCGAGGAGGAGACGCCATCAGGACCTGAGGCCCTGTGGGCCAGCGTCAACCACGGCCGGCCGAGAGCGTGGGTGGCAGTAGAGCCGCAACCTCGAATCAGATGTCCCATGGAGGAAATCTACTCCTCCGCTTTTGCCCCTCATGCCGCCCTCGGCTGCACGCGTTGGCCCCGTCGTCGATCTCTGTGGCCTGTGTGCTCCGTGGCTAATTTCTCAGCATGACCGCGTTTATGGCAACGTCAGGAAGTCACGCCGCGGGAACGATGCTCTGGCGTGGGGGCATGTGGAACACCCAGGGGCGCACGTCAGTGCCGGCGCATTCGGCCACCGACAGCGCCGGGTGCTCCTCCAGGGCGAGGGTGCGGTAGCGGCCCTCGCTGTCGCGCTGCGATTCGCCGAGCAGGCGGACCATCGGGCGGCAGGGCTGGTCCAGGTTCGGGCCGACCACCGCCGCGTGGCTGCCATCGCTCAGCCTCACGTGCGCGCCCATGGGGAACGGCGGCAGGCTCCGCAGCACCGCATCGGCCACGACCGGGTCGAACCAGCCGGCGAACGGCGGCTGTTGCAGGTGGTGGAGGGCCACGATGGGCGGCAGGCGCGAGCCATCGGCCTCGCGCATCAGGTTCTCCAGCACGTTCGCCGCGGCCACGATCCGGGCGAAGATGTGGATCTGCCGGCCCTTCTGCGGGCCCTCGAGCCGGCCCTGGCTCAGAAGCGACATGTCCGGCCAACCCCGGCCATCGAAACGCTGATGGTGGGCCAGCACGCAGATCAGCGCGGAGGCCGGCGCGCGGCCGGCGCGCAGCATCTGGTGGCCCAGCATCGGGTGGCGACGGTAGGGGTCATCGTCGCAAGCCTCGGCGTCGTCGACCGCGATGCCATCGCGGTCGGGGGGCGTGGCGGCGTGGACCTCGTGGCGGTGGCGCTGCCGGGCCAGCGATGGCTCGAGTTTGCCGATGTCGTGCAGCATCCCGCCCAGGCCCAGGTTCGTCAGGTCGCGAGATCGCTCCTGCGCCAGCCGCGGCCGCTCCCGCACGATGTAGGACTCCAGCGAGATGCCTGTCAGCAGCGACAGGTACGCCACGTTGGCGCTGTGGTGGAACAGGTCCGTGCCCCCGCCCAGGAGGTGATCGGTCATGCCCGCGAATCGCCGGTTGCTCAGCAGTTCGCACACCAGTTCCATCAGCACGCGGCGGTAGAGCACCACCCGCCCGGCGCTGACCGTGCGCGCATCCATGCGGGCGAAGTCTTCCTGGAGATGCTGATACACCGCCTGGCGCTTGGCCGTCAGTTCGCGGGCGATCACCGATGGCATGTCCGCCATCGCATCGTGATAGACCCACACCGCCTTCACACCCAGCTCGCGCAGGCGGGTGATGATGCCGTCGCTGAGCACGAAGTCCTCGGACAGCAGTTCCGTCTCCGGGCGGAATGGATGCTGCACCGGCGCGGCCAGCGACGTACCGGCGGTGACCTGATCGATGCTGCACAAAAGCACGAAAGCTGCCTCCAGGTGGCCAGGTGGACGGGCGCGGCGGGTAGATAACTTGTCGGCCCGAATCGGTCCTTCGGATGAATCCGGCCATTGTTCGCACCGCACGGCCGACCCCGCTGCGCCCAAGCCCCCGCCACGACCGTCACAGACCACCGCGGCGGGCGCGTTACAATCCTCCCTTTGCACCCAACCTCACCGTCCGGAGCCGGCCATGACCACGCAACCCGCATCCAGTTCCCTCGCCATCACCCGCTTCGGCGCTGTGGCCGATGGGGTCACAAAGTGTACCAATGCGATCCAGAAGGCCCTCGACGCCGCGGCCGAGGCCGGCGGCGGGGTGGTCACCGTCCCGCCGGGGATGTACCTCACCGGCACGCTCCATCTGCGAAGCCGCGTCTGCCTCGACATCCAGCCCGGCGCCACGCTGCTGGCCTCACCCGACATTGGCGACTACCCCGAGATGACCTGGGGCCACAACAAGGACCGCCAGCCCCACCACTTCATCGTCGCAAGCGACCTCAGCAACGTCACCATCCGTGGCGGGGGGACCATCGACGGCAGCGGGCCCGCCTTCTGGCACGAGCAGGAAGCGCCCAACCAGTGGATCAAGGCCCGGCAACGCCGGCCCAGCCCCATGCTCGAGATCACCCGATGCCGCGACGTGCGCATCAGCGACATCACGCTGACCAACTCGCCCGGCTGGACCTGCCACCTGCACGACTGCGACCGCGTGTTCGTCCGCGGCGTGACCATCGACAACCACCTGTTCGGCCCCAACACCGACGGCTTCGACGTCACCGGGTGCCACGACGTGGTCATCAGCGACTGCCAGGTCTCGACCGGTGACGATGCCATCGTGCTCAAGACCACGCCCGACAGCCGCGACGTCCGCCGCGTGGCGGTGACCAACTGCGTGTTGCGCACCCAGTGCGTGGCGCTGAAACTCGGGGCCAGCGAGTCGTACAAGGACATGCGGCAGGTGACCTTCTCCAACTGCACCGTTCACGGCTCGACCCGGGCGGTGGGCCTGTATACCCTCGAGGGCGGCACGCTCGAGGACATCGCCGTGAGCAACATCGTCTGCGACACGAAGCTGCCGGTGATCCTCAACCGCCCCATCCATCTGGATGCACGCAAGCGGCGGGAGGAGTCGGCCGCGGGCACCATCCGCAACGTCATCATCAGCAACTTCATCGCCCGCACCGACGGCCGCATCCTCATGACCGCCGCCGACGGCACGCGCATCGAACAGGTCACGCTGCGCGACGTGCAACTGGCCTACCCCCGCCTCGACGATCCGGCCCAGACCGGCCCGACCGCGGGCGGCTCGCAGTTTTCCAACCACAGCCCCGAGGCACGCGGGGCCCGCGCCGCCGTGGTGGCCGATGGCATCGAGGACCTGGTCATCGACAACCTCCAGGTCCGCTGGCCGCGGCCGGGCGAGCCGGCGCCCGAGGACTGGCAGTTCGCCAGCCGCACCGGCCACGGTGAGTTCCGCTACTTCGACGGCACCGCCGATGCATCCGAGGCCCCTCCGTTCAGCGCCGTCTGGGGCCGGCATCTGCGCGGCGGGCGCATCGCCGCTCCCCTGGCCACCGGCTGGGCCGGAGCGAAGCGGCTGGACCTGGAGGACTGTGACATCGCCGTGGCCGAGTGAGCGCACGGGTGCCATGGAGCGCGGCCGTCCCGGCCGCTCCTGAATCCCTGCGTCGGCTCTTGCTCCCCTCTCCCCCCGGGAGAGGGGCCGGGGGTGAGGGTGGATTCGAACCTGGACTGTGCATTTGCCCTCACCCCAACCCTCTCCCAAAGGGAGAGGGAGCCGGAGGGGGCGGTTCTTGCCGCCGCGTCCGCCGTTTTCATGACCGGATGGCAACGCCTTGAACTTACCGACCACCAGCCATGACACCGCGGCCGACACCGCGGCCGACACCGCCCCCGCCGATGCGGCCCTGTCACGGCCCTGGCTGGCCGGGGTCGAGGTCCTGGGCGCGGCCCTGGGCGTGCTCGCGATTATCTGGAAGCTGTGGGATCCGATCCCTCACGGCCCGCTGCGCACCTTGTGCTCGGCGGGGCTGTACGTGGTGGTCATCACCATCGTGTCCATCTCGTTCCTTCGCCTGCGCGACACACCGGCGCAACTGGGCCTCCTGCCACGCAACTGGCACAGCGGCTGGGCCTCGATGGGCGGGTTCACCGTCGCAGCGCTGGGTGGTATCCTCCTGGCCGCCGTGCTGCTACCCCATGCCAAGCTTCACATCCCCGGCCACCAGTGGCTTATTCAATACATCCCCGCCGTGCTGGTGCAGCAGTTGCTGCTTCAGTGCTTTCTCAACAACCGCCTCTACGCCCTGGGCGGCAACCTGACGCCGCCGTGGCGGCTTCGCCTGGCGGTGATCGGGTCCACGGCGGTGTTCATCGCCCTCCACGCGCCCAACCCGGCGCTGATGGCCTTCGTCTGCATCAGCGGCCTGTTCTGGACCTGGCACTTCCGCCACCACCTCAACCTCGCGGCGTTGTGCATCAGCCACTTCATCCTCGGCCTGGCCGCGATGACCTTCCTGGGCGAGGCGGTTCTGCTGCGGCTTCGCGTGGGCCTGTCGGCTTACAGGGCCCTCACCGGGCAATGAACCGGCGGAACGGGTGAGCATGGTGTGAGGCCGACATGGTCGACCCCGCCGCGTCATGGAGCGCGGCCGTCCCGGCCGCTGCGGGCGCCGATGGTCGGAATGCGGCCGAGACGGCCGCGCTCCGTGCCCCCCGGCCCCCTCCGGGAGATTTTCAGGGAAGTGTCTCATGCGGCTGCGCCACGTGGGGCACTACCATGGATTCGGTGCGGCCGCGGCGTCCGGATCGGGTATCCTTGCGGCCCACTGCGGCGCCCTGCACGCCCCCACCAGGCCCGCCGCCCCCGGAGTACCCGCCGCGCCCCGGTTTGCCCCACCGCAGGAGCCCTCTTCGATGCCGACGTTGTACGAAAGCCTCCACGCCCGCGGCTTCATCGCCCAGTTGAGCCATCCCGAACTGGCCACGCGCCTTGCCGGGGGGATGGAAGACGCGGTGAGGGGGCCGGAAGGGGGGGCGGCAGGGGGGGCGCCCGTAACGCTCTACGCCGGCTTCGACCCCAGCGCCGACAGCCTGCACCTGGGCCACCTCGTGCCCATCATGGCCATGGCCCACTTCCAGCGCGCCGGCCACCGCGTGCTGGCCGTGGTCGGCGGCGCCACGGGCATGATCGGCGACCCCAGCGGCCGAAGCGATGAGCGAAACCTGCTCACCGCCGAGCAGGTGCAGGCCAACACCGCCGCGCTCAAGGACCAACTCGCCCGGTTCCTGCACTTCAAGGGCGACAACGCCGCCGTCATGCTCGACAACGCCGACTGGATCGGCCCGATGACGGTCATCGACTGGCTGCGCGACGTGGGCAAATACCTCACGGTCAACTACATGCTGGCCAAGGACTCGGTGCGCAGCCGCATCGGGGCCGAGCAGGGCATCAGCTACACCGAGTTCAGCTACATGACCCTTCAGGCCTACGACTTCCTGCACCTCTACCGCAGCCACGGCTGCGCGCTCCAGGTCGGCGGCAGCGATCAGTGGGGCAACATCACCGCCGGCATCGACATGGTCCGCAAGGCCGAGGGCGCCGAGGTGATGGGCATGACCTGCCCGCTGATCACCACCGCCGGCGGCCAGAAGTTCGGCAAGAGCGCCGGCAACGCCGTGTGGCTGGATGCGGCCCGGACCAGCCCGTATCAGTTCTACCAGTATTTCGTGCGGACCGAGGATGCCGACGTCGAGCGGTTCCTGAAGCTGTTCACCTTCCTGGAACTGGAAGATATCGAGCAACTCTGTCGCGATCACGCCCAGGCCCCCCACCGCCGCCAGGCCCAGAAGCGCCTGGCCGCCGAGGTCACGCGCCTGGCCCACGGCGAGGAGGGCCTGGCCCGGGCCGAGGCCGCCACCGCCGCGCTCTTCGGCGGCGACCTGGCCGCCCTTGGCGAGAAGGAGTTGATGGAAATCTTCGCCGATGTGCCCTCGGCCACCATCGACCCGGCCTGCATCGACAGCGGCCTGCCCCTGCCCGACCTGCTGACCGCCGCCGGCGCGTGCAAGAGCAAGGCCGAAGCGCGGCGGATGACCACCCAGGGCGCCATCTCCCTCAACAACCGCCGCATCACCGACCCGACCACCACCATCACCCGCGACCACCTCGAAGGCCGCTCGATCCTGATCATCCGCACCGGCAAGAAGGCCTACCGCCTGCTGCGCATCGCCGAGCAGGGGTGAGGGGCGAGCGATGGGGGAATGATGTAACGGCCCTTCGACGATGCGGTCGTGGGCGGTGAGCATATCCATCGAGAACGGTCAACTGCCGAGGCAAAGCTTCGGGACGCCACCGGGCGTCCGGGATGCCATAGAGATGGCAGTCGGTGCGTGAGCCTGTGATTCGGGCTGGACCCGTGCGGTCGTGCGGTGAGTGATGGTCCGCGTTCGCGTTACCGTGCGGCTCTGGTCCATGGGGGCGACCCGCATCGCCACCGGCAAGGTTCAGCGGGGGCTCATCTGCACTGCGGGTCCGGGTCCGGCCGGCCCCGCAAGTCTCCGCCGCGCCTGGCCGCGGGCGGCTATAGTGGCGGGCTCGCAGTTTCCGGTTGCTGGAGGCCTCACCAAGGTGCGCCGTCGAAGCCGACCCATCATCATCGCCGCGCGGGCCAGTGCGCTGGCCCAGGTTCAGGCCCATCAGGTCGGTCAGGCCATGGTACGGGCCAGCCCGTGGCTGAAGGTCGAGTACCGCTGGGTCCGGTCCGAGGCCGATCGGCTCCAGGGCCGCCGCCTCAGCGAGGTCGGGGGCAAGGGGCTGTTCGTGCGCGCCATCGAGCAGGCGGTGCTGCGGCGGGAGGCGGACCTGGCCGTCCACAGCCTCAAGGACATGCCCGCCGATGAGCCTGCCGCGGGCCTGACTCTCGCGGCCATCCCGCCGCGGGTCGATCCCCGCGATGCGCTGATCAGCGCTGTGGCCGCCGGCATCGACCGGCTTCCCCAGGGCGCCCGCATCGGCACGGCCAGCCCCAGGCGCGCCGCCCAACTGCTGCGGCGGCGGCCCGACGTTCAAATCGAACTGCTGCGGGGCAATGTCGAGACGCGGCTGAGGCGCGTGCTCGAGGAAAAGGCCTTCGACGCCACGATCCTGGCCATGGCGGGGCTGATCCGCGGCGGGCACGATCTGACCCGCATCCACCCGCTCGAGCCATCGCAGATGCTCCCCGCCGCGGGCCAGGGCGCCCTGGGCGTGCAGTGCCGCGCCGATGACCACGGCACGCTGATGCACGTGCTGGCGCTCAACGATCCGGCCACCGCGCAGGCGGTCCATGCCGAACGCGAGGTGGTCCGACAGCTCGGCTGTGACTGCCACAGCGCCATCGGCGTGCTGTGTGAGCTCATCGAGCAGCGGCCGCTACAGCTTCGGGTGTGGTTGGGCAGCCCTGACGGCCGCCGCGAGGCCACCTTCACAGGCGAAGCCCCGCACAAGGGGCTGAGTCACCTGGTGCGCGAAGCCGTTACGGCACTGAAGGCTCAGGGCGCTGAGGAGCTGTTGAAACACACCAAGGCGGGATGAGGCCGCCCACGCTCATGAAAAATGCCGCCCGGTGCCCGGTATCGGGCGCGGGGCGGCATTCGCGGTCATTCTGAGGGCCAACGCCGCACGGCAGCGCGGCTACATCGCCGCAGCGCGGCCACATCGCCGCAGCGCGGCGGAGGTCGAACTGCCCCTCACATCGGCGCCTGGGTCGGCCAGGCACGCCACTGCCCGCTGCTGATGCGCGGGGCCGTCGTCGCGCCATGGCCTGCACCTGAGCCGAGCATCGGGGCGTTTGCAGCAGCGCTGAACACGAAGGGCTGCTCACCGATAAGCCGCTCTTGATGCCCGGACCGGACCTGCCAGGATGCAGGGGCGGGCGCGGGGGCGGGGGTGGCGTGGAAGCTGAGGCCGGCGGCCTCGGCCGGCGGCAGTTCGATCAGGCTGGTGGCTTCCTGCGGTTCGACGTGTTCGATCTGGGTTTCGGTCACCGTCGGGGCTTCGGTGCGCTGGTCCCAGATGGGGCCGGGGCTGAGCTGGCCGGCGATCACCACCGACCAGATGGCCATGACGTTGATCAGAATGTTCATCGACGGGCCGGAGGTGTCCTTGAACGGGTCACCCACGGTGTCGCCGACGACGGTGGCGGCGTGTGCCTCGGAGTGCTTGCCGCCCTCGTTGCCTTCTTCGATCCACTTCTTGGCGTTGTCCCACGCGCCGCCGGAGTTGGCCATCAGAAGCGCCAGGGCCACGCAACTGATCAGCGCCCCGACCAGCATCCCCGCCAGCGCCTCACCACCCAGGATCACGCCCACGCCGATGGGCATACCCACGGCCAGCAGTGACGGCCAGATCAGGCGCTTCATCGCCCCATCGGCGGCAATCTCGACGCAGCGCTCGGGATGCGGCTTGGCCTTGCCCTCAAGCAGGCCGGGAATCTCGCGGAACTGGCGGCGGATTTCCTCGATCATGTCGAAGGCCGCGTGCCCCACCGCCCGCATCGTGATCGAGCCGTTGAGGAACGCCGTCATCCCGCCCAGAAACGCACCGGCCAGCACCAGGTTGCTGTCCAGGCTCACCGAGAAGTCCGGATACCACTCGGTCATCTTACCGATGAACGCCAGCGTCATCGTCAGCGCTGCCAGGCCCGCAGCGCCGATGGCGAAGCCCTTGCCGATCGCCGCGGTGGTGTTGCCCACCGAGTCGAGCCGATCGGTGATCCGGCGCGTCTCGGGGCCCATCTCGCTCATCTCGGCGATGCCGCCGGCATTGTCGGCCACCGGGCCGTAGGCATCGATGGCCATCGTGATGCCGATGGTCGCCAGCATGCTCACCGCCGCCAGGCCCACACCGTACCAATCGGCCATGACGAAGCTACCGGCCAGGATCCCCACGATCACCAGGATCGGCACGGCGACCGACTGCAAGCCCACGGCAAAACCGTTGATGATCACCGTGGCCACGCCCGTGCGGGCCGAGCGGCCGATCATGCGGATGGGCGGGCCGCCGGTGTAATACTCGGTGATCAGCCCGATGAGCACGCCGCCGACCGAGCCGATCAGCACCGGCCCCCAGACGTTGAGCGTCATGCCCAGCAGTTGCGTGATGGCCAGTGCGGCCAGGATAAACAGCCCCGCGGCCGTCAGCGTGCCCACACGCAGGGCTCTGGCCGGGTCCATGCCCGAGACGTAGCGCACGATGCTGATGCCGATCAGCGAGCACACCAGGCCCACCGTGGTCATCGCCAGCGGCAGGAACATGAGCAGGGCGCCGGCCTGCTCGTTGGTGATATCGGTGTTGAACAGCACCGCCGCGGTGCCGGCCATGGCCATGGTCGCGGCGATGATGACGGTGGCGATCTGCGAGCCGCAGTAGCTCTCGAACAGGTCCGAGCCCATGCCCGCCACGTCGCCCACGTTGTCGCCGACGTTGTCGGCGATCACGCCCGGGTTACGCGGGTCATCCTCGGGAATGCCCGCTTCGACCTTGCCCACCAGGTCGGCACCGACGTCGGCGGCCTTGGTGAAAATACCGCCACCCACGCGGTAGAACAGCGCCACGATCGAGGCGCCCATGGCGAACCCCTCGATCTGGTAGCCCCGCTGCCCCGCCTCCGCGACCGGGGCCGTGCCGATGAAGGCCATGTAGAGCCCTCCGATGCCGATCAGGCCCAGCGAGGCCACCGTCAGCCCCATCACCGAGCCGCCGGCGAATGCCAGCGACAGCGCTGCCGCGGCACCCTTGTCCCGCGCGGCCAGGGCGGTGCGGACGTTGGCCTTGGTCGCGGCGTACATGCCGATCCAGCCGGCCAGGCCCGAGCAGATGGCGCCGGCGAAATATGCGATCGTCGTCACCGGCGCCGCCGAAACCGCCTCCTCGTTCGCGGCCTCGATCACCCCCAGCAGCACCAGGCCGCGGTCGAGCACCAGAAACACGAGTATGCCGACTATGAACAGGAAAATCAGCCCCACACGCAGCTCGCGCCACATGAAGGCCATCGCGCCACGGTGGATCTGGCTCGCGATGTCGGCCACCAGGCCCGTGCCGCCATCCCACTGGAGGATGCCGCGGTATATCCAGCCCGCGGCCAGCAGCCCCACAACGCCCATCAATGGCACAAGAAGGAAGGTCCAGATTCCAAGTTCCACGGCGATTGCACTCCTTAGTGGTTGGGTGATTGCCCCTGATGCGGCACGCCGCCACGCGATCCGATGGCCGCGCTGCGGCCAGGAATCGCCGGCGGGGATCAGGGGGCAGCCAATTCGGTCTCGCGGGGACCGTTTTCGGCTCCCGCTATATAAGGCCTGTGGCCCTCGCGTTCAAGTCGGCCGGCGATGCATCCCGAACAAACGCATCGAAGGTGGGTGCCATGGTCAGCGGCGTTCGGGGGCGAGGGGCCCGGTTTGCCAACCCTTTACCCGCGCAGTGCAGACCAGGTCCCGCGGTCCCAACCGATGCGCCCAATGCGGTTCACACCGTGCGCCCCGGCCACGCGGCGGGGTCCTGGCCGAAATAAGAACGCAGAATCCCGTATAGCCGCGGGTGGTAACGCCCCATGGCCTCGGGCCGCTCGAAGAAGCACTCGGTGGCCACGGCGAAGAACTCGCCCGGATCGGTCGTGCCGTAGCAGTCCAGCAGCGTCGCCATGCCCATGGCACTGGCGCTGCGGAGCTTCTGGTACTCCTCGGTCATCACCGCCTGCCAGCGCTCCAGCTCCGCCCGGCTGCCCAGGGGCGGGGTGCCGTCGATCAGGCCGTTCTGCATGTCCAGGAAGTGGGCGAACTCGTGCAGCACCACGTTGCGGCCGTCGCGATGATCCCGACCCCCACGCAGCACATCCGACCAGGAAAGCAGCACCGGCCCGTTGTAGACCGCCGTTCCCGCCGTCGGCACCGCCTCCTCGTGGACGATCGGCCCCTCCTGCCGGCCGGGCACCAGGTACGCCGCGGGGTAGACCAGGATCGATGTCACGTTCGAGAAATAGTCGTGGTCCGGAATCCCCAGCAGCAGCAGGCAGGCCTGCGCGGCGATAATGATGCGGACCTGCTCATCGACCTTCATCCCCGCGCAGGCCTCCCACCGGCGCTCGGCCACGAACACGCGGGCCAGGTCGATCAGCCGCCGCCGCTCATCCTCGCTCAGCAGCCGATACAGCCCGAAGTTGCGCGCGATGACCCCCTCCCAGCCGGGGTTCGGCGGCCTGGCCAGAATCCGCCGCCGCCGCCATCGCCGCCACAATGTCACCAGCGCCATAGCCACCTCCAGCCGCTGTCCCCCTCACATTGTCACCCTGTCTCCCTGTCTCCTCGCCCCCTCACACGTTGAACAGGAAGTGACACACATCCCCCTCCTGAACCACGTAATGCTTGCCTTCGATGCGCATCTTCCCCGCCGCCTTGATCGCCTGCTCGCTCTTGTATCGCTTCAGGTCGTCCACACTGTAGACCTCGACGCGGATGAACCCGCGCTGCATGTCGCTGTGGATCTCCCCCGCCGCCTCCGGCGCGGTGGCCCCCTGGCGCACGGCCCAGGCGCGGACCTCCTTGGGCCCGGCGGTGAAGAAGCTCTGCAAACCCAGCAGGTCGTAGATCGCCCGCGCCAGCACGTTCAGCGCCGGCTCGGCCAGCCCCAGGGCCTCGAGCATCTCGGCGCGGCCGGCCTCATCGAGCTCGACCAGTTCCGCCTCGAGCCTGGCGCACACGCTCACCATCGCCCCGCCGCGGGATGTCACCCACGCCCGCAGCGCCTGCGCCGGCTCGCCCTTGCCGGCCAGGTCGTCCTCACCGACGTTGGCCACGTACAGCACCGGCTTGGCCGA
>PUMS01000129.1 GCA_003551485.1 Phycisphaeraceae bacterium
CCCCGCAACCCCGCAAGCCTCAAACCCGGAAGGTGGCTGCCGGGTTTTCAGTGAGGGGGGCACGGGCCGGTGTGGAAGGTGGCGGCCTCCGACCGCGCCACCGCGGCGGACGCCGGGGTGCCCGATGCCCTCCAAAACCTCATCATGTCCTGCATCGGCCCCTGGCTATTGCAATGTAGTGGGTAATGGGCTAGGCTAGGGGAATGAAGGATCTCTCGGGGCAGTTCACCGGGTGTGTGTTTCGGTGGAAGTGACCTGGCCCGCCCGCATTCGCGGACGGGCAAACCCATGAGCAATCTCCATGGCTCTTTTCAAAATCTTTGTCGGCAATCTTAACAGGCAGACGACGCCCGAAGCGCTTCGCGAGTTGTTCGAACGCTACGGCACGGTCAACGATGTGGCCTTGGCCACGGACAAGGCCACGGGCAAGCCGCGAGGCTTTGCCTTCGTGTTCATGGAGGACGCCGATGCCGGCCGCATCGCCATCAGCAAGTGCAACCGTGCGCGGCTGGATGGTCGAAGGCTGATGGTGGCCCCCGGCGACCGCAAGCCGCAGCCGAAGAAAGAGGCCCAGAAGGGCCGTCCCCGCGGCAGCCGCCCCTTCCGCAGTCGTGGGGCATCCCGTGGCGGGGCTTCGGGAAAGATTCGCGTCTTCCGCTCCAAGGATGAGAAGCGCCTGCCCTTCTGATACCGGAGGGCATCGGCCGGCGCCCGCGCCATCGAGCTCTCGATGCGCGGTGCGTGCGCTGCAGCTTTAAACTGTCACATCCCGGTCGGCCCGCGGGAGCAGGCCCATCGCTGGCCGTGGCCGCCATGGCGCCCAGCCGCCCGTTATCGCGTTTGCTGTGACGTGCCCTCACCGGTGGCAACCCGGTCAAACCAGCCACCGTGGCTTTCGCCGATGGCAGTGCTTCGACTGCGGGCGATGGCGTCGCCGGACAGCCACGCCGCGGCGAAGGCAAGGGCGGGCAGGCCGCCGGTGGCACCGGCGGCGACCAACGGCAACGCCCCGGCGCGGGGCCGGGGCGTTGCGAAGGTTGCGCCATTTGCGGGCGCCGTCGCCGGCGCCATGGGTCGAGCCGACAGCGCAGGGCTCAGCCGTTGGAGCCGCCGCGATCGCCACCGCCGCGGCCGCGGTTGCCACCGCGCCGACGGCCGCGGCCACCCCCGCCTCCGCCCCCGCCTCCGCCGCCGCCATTGCCGCCGCGCTCCGACTCACTGCCTGCGCCCACGGCTTCCGTGCTGCGCGGGCTGTCGGGGATCGGGTCCTCGATGCCCTCTTCGGCCAGCGCCTGCCGCCGCGACAGCTTCACCCGGCCCTGCTCGTCGACCTGGATCACCTTCACGCGCACCAGGTCGCCGACCTTGACCACGTCCGTGACCTTCTCGACGTAGCCGTCCTTGAGCTCGGAGATGTGCAGCAGCCCGTCCTGGCCGGGCACCAGCTCGACGAACGCGCCGAAGTCCTTGATCGAGGTGACGCGGCCGGTGTAAAGCGCGTCCACCTTGACCTCGGCGCAGAGCTTGTCGATCTCCTCCAGGGCCTTCTCGGCCTTACCGGCGCCCACGGCCGAGACGAAGATCGTGCCGTCTTCCTCGATCTCGATCCGCGCGCCGGTGAGGGCCTCCAGCGCCCGGATGGTCTTGCCGCCGGGGCCGATGAGCTTGCCGATCTTGTCCGGGTGGATGCTGGTGGTGAGCATGCGCGGCGCGTGGGGGGACAGTTCCTTGCGCGGCTCGGCGATGGCCGCTTCGATCGCATCAATGATCTTCAGCCTCGCCTCGCGGGCCATCTCCAGCGACCGGGCGATCTGGTGGGCGCTGAGGCCGCGAATCTTCAGATCGAGCTGGATCGCCGTCACGCCCTCGCGCGTGCCGGTGACCTTGAAATCCATGTCGCCGAAGTGGTCTTCCTCGCCCTGGATGTCGACCAGGTAGATGTCCTCCTGGCCCGGGTCATCGGCGCTGACCATGCCGATCGAGATGCCCGCCACCGGCGCCTTGATGGGCACGCCGGCATCCATCAGCGCCAGCGTCCCGCCGCAGGCACTGGCCATGGATGAGGAGCCGTTGGACTCGAGGATGTCGCTGACCAGCCGCAGGGTGTAGGGAAACTCATCCACCGGCGGCAGCACGGGCACGAGGGCCTTCTCCGCCAGCTTGCCGTGGCCGATCTCGCGCCGGCCCGGGCCGGTGATGCGCTTGACCTCGCCCACGCTGAACGGCGGGAAGTTGTAGTGCAGGTAGAACTTCTCGGAGTATTCCTCGCCCAGGCCATCGACGATCTGCTCATCCTTGCTCGTGCCCAGCGTGGCCGTGACCAGGGCCTGGGTCTCGCCGCGGGTGAACAGGGCCGAGCCGTGCACACGCGGCAGCACGCCCACGGCACAGTCCAGGTTCCGAAGCTCATCCATGGCGCGGCCGTCGGTGCGCTTGCCGGCGCGGATCACCTCGCGGGTGATCTTCTCCTCGAGGTCGTGGATCACCTGTTTGGCCTGCCGCACCTTCTCCTGCCACTGGCGGTAGACGCCGTAGCCGGCGGTGGGCTCGGGCTCGGGCAGTTGCTGGGCAAGGAAGTCTTCGCAGGCCTTCTTCACCGCATCCTGGCGCTCGAGCTTGCTGCCCTCGCCGGTCTTGGCCGCGCGAAGCGGCTCGCTGAGGTGGGTGTTGACCAGGTCGATGATCTCATCCGACGGTGGCGTGGCGGGGTTGACCTTCTCCTTGCCGGCCTTGGCCTGGAGCTGGCCGATCAACTCGGCGATCGCCTTGACCTGCTCGAAGCCGAAGGCGATGGCCTTCTCGACCTCGCCCTCGGGCAGTTCCGCAGCGCCGACCTCGATCATGTTCAGGCCATCGCCGTGGCCGCACAGCAGCAGTTCGAGGTCGGAGTAGTCCATCTGCGCGACGGTGGGCATGGCGACGAACTCGCCGTCCACACGCCCCACCCGCACGTTGCCCACCGGCCCGAGGAAGGGGATCGAACTGATCGACAGCGCAGCGCTGGCCGCGATGCCCGCGAGCACGTCCGGCTCGTTCTGGCCGTCGGCGGCCAGCACCCAGCACTGCACGAGCACCTCGTGCTTGTAGTACTGCGGGAACAGCGGCCGCAGCGGGCGGTCGATGTTCCGCATGGTGAGCACTTCCTTCTGCGTGGGCGCCCCTTCGCGCTTGCGGAAGCCGCCGGGGAACTTGCCCGCGGCGCTGAGCTTCTCACGGTAGTCGACGGTCAGGGGGAAGAAGTCGATGCCCTCGCGCGGGTCGGTGGTGGTCACCGCGCCGAGCACCACGGTCTCGCCGTGCTGCACGACCACAGCGCCATCGGCCTGCCGGGCCATGCGGCCGGTCTCGATGCTCAGCGTGCGGCCGCCGAGTTCCATTTCAACGCGGTGAACCTGGGATGTCTGTGTCATGGTCATGGTGTCTCTGTCCTTTTCAAAAGACGGTGTATGGTGGTTCTCTTCACTTGCTGGTTGACGTTCTTGCGGGTTCCG
>PUMS01000325.1 GCA_003551485.1 Phycisphaeraceae bacterium
GCGATGGGCCGGCCGAGGTCGGTGATGTCGCCCGGCCGCGGCCCGGCCAGGATGAGCCGGTCGCGCTCGAGGCGGATGAGGAGGCGGTCCTCACCCAGCAGGTGGGTGTCGACGATCATCGGCGCTTCGGCATCGGGCGCAGCGCACGCCGCGCGGGCCGCGGCGAGGCGCGCGGCGAGCAGGAGTTGGTCGCGATGCGTGCCCAGCGCGGGTGGTTCGGCATCGAGCCCGACCCGATGCCAGCGCGCTTCCCCGGCATCGAAGCGGTAGGGCAGCGCGCCCGGCCTGGCCGGGTCGCGCCAGTAGAGCGTGCCCTCGACCTCGTGCAGCGACGGCCGGCGTGGGTCGATGGGGACTGAACCCGCGGGCATGCCGCGCGGGGCGCGGCGAGCATCCAACCCCTCCTGCCAGTCGACATACACCACGCGTCCATCGTGTCGCACGATCCAGCAGCCATCGTCGTTGCCCGCCGCGGCGATCGCCTCGACGGCGCGGGGGACATCCTCCCAGCCGGCCTCAGCGCTGCGCTGGGCGAGGCGGCGAAGCAGGTCCACACGGCGGTGGAAGCGCTCGCGCTCGGCCTCGGTGGGCTCGAGCGTTGCGAAGCGCTCAAGGGCCTGGTCGTAGCGGCCCAGCCGCAGCAGGGCCATCACGTCGAGCCCGACAAACGCCGCATCATCCCGGGCCTGCAAGCCACCGGTCAGCCGCTCGAAGGCCTCCTGCCAGGTGGCCAGGTCCAGTTCCTCCCCGCCCAGCTTCATCCCCAGCACGCCCAGCCTCGCCGCCGCAGGCGCTTCGGGCCCCACGATCGGGCCGTAGAGCGGCAGCAGTGCCCGCGATGCCGTCGGCCGAAGCGCCAGCCGCTGCATGCGCGGCGTCCACAGCTTCAGCAGGTGTTCATCACTCAGGCTCGACATCGCCGCGCCCAGGCCGCTGCGCAGATCGGCGCGGCCGGAGGCATGAGCTGACAGCAGTGCCAGCGGAACCGCGGCCAGCTCTTCCGCGTCGAAGGATGCCTCACCATCGGCCACCCGTTGCAGCAGCGCCGGCGGCAGCACACGCAGGCGCATTGCATCCTGGCGAACCACGGCGAGGTTGACCAGCGTCGGCAACAGCGGCGTCAGCCGCTGGGTCAGCTCCGACCCGCCCCTGGCCGCGCCGCTATAGTCGCGCTGGTGAAGCGCCAGCAGCACCGACGCCTCCGGGGTGCGGAGTTGGAGCATCGTCATGTCGTCGAGTTTGAAGGCATCCTCGGGCTGACCCAGCAGGCGGTTGAGCATGGCGCGGCTGGCGGCGCGGCGGGTGAAGAGCTCTTCCAGTGCTTCCTGCTGCGCCCCGCTGGTGCGCTCCAGCCGCGGGATGCGCTCGAGGGCGTCGGCCACCTCCAGGTGCACCACCGGCAGCCGGTCGGCCAGGGAGCCCAGCAGGTAGTGCAGGTCGCCCATCTGCCCCGGCTGGCGGGCCACGCGGTGGTAGAAGCGCATGGCCTGCTTGTGCTGATGGACGTGGGCCGACAGGCCGGCCATGACGCCCACGGCCCACGGCTCCTCGATGCCGCGGTCGAGCGTGCGGCCGATCAGTTCGTGGGCGCGTGGCCAGGTCCGCTCATCGGCCAGTGCACGGATGCCATCGAGCTGGTCCTGCCCACCCGCTTCCTCTTCCCACTCGCTGAGCCAGATGCCGATGCGCCCGGGCTCGACGGTGACGGTGCGGATGCCCCGGGCCGTGAGCAGGTGCAGGCGGCGCTGCTCGGCGTCGGACACCTGGCGGATTTCGTTGATGCTCAGCACGTCCAGGTGGTTGATGCGCAGCACCACGTCACCGGGCGCGAGGCCCAGCTTCTGGGCCTGCGAACCGGGCTCGATGCGGAAGATCAGCGCCCCGCGGCTCATCCAGGCATAGCCGGCCCGGATCGCCTTCAGCCGCGCGGCGATCTCGGCATCCTCGTGATCGAGGTAGGGCTCGAGCAGCGGGATGATGCGCGGGCCCATCTCCAGCAGCCTCAGGTGGGCGCGTTCGCGTGCAACGTAGCTTTCGTGCCCAAGCTGCTCGACCAGCCGCGCCACCCGCTCGCGCAGCGCCTCGGCGTCATCGTCACCGTCACCGTCACCGCCATTGCGAACGCCATCGCCCACCCGCGCCTGCTGCGCCTGCTGCGCGTCCGGCTCGGGCTCGGGCTCACCCGCGGCCGACAGACCGGCCACCGCCAGCCCGCCAACGGCCGCGAGCACGATCATGTGCCAGCGATATCGAAAAAAGGGCATGCACACTCTCCGGTTCGACCCGCCTCCCGCAGCTTCCCACCCACCGATGGCGTGATTCTAGGCCACCGTCCCGCGCCCACCCCCGGATGCGGTCGGGGGGCTGGCTCCGGTGTGCCGAGGCGATGGAGGGGATTCCACCCCCCCGTTGCCCGTAGGCGCGGCTGCGGTGCCTCCGGGCGGCCGGAATCGGATATGGTTGGGCAGCGACCGCGGTGCCATCTTCGGTGCCGGTGCCGCGGCCGGCCACCGCATTGCTGGAGCCTGCTCATGACCTGCATCCGAATCGTCGACTGCCTCCGCCTCACCCCCGCCCCCGGAAGCCCCGCCCCCGCCCCCGGAAGTTCCGCCCCCGGAAGCCCCGCCGCCGCCCCGGCCGCCCCCGCCGCACTCTCGCTCGGTCAGACCGTGACCGTGCGGGGGTGGGTTCGCACGCGCCGCGATTCCAAGGCGGGGCTTTCGTTCATCCACGTGCATGATGGCTCGTGCTTCGACCCGCTCCAGGTCGTTGCCCCCAGCACGCTGGACAACTACGAAACCGAGGTCCTTCACCTGACCACCGGCTGCGCCGTCAGCGCCACCGGCAAGCTGGTCCAGAGCCAGGGCAAGGGCCAGGGCGTCGAGCTTCAGGCCCAGGTGATCACCGTCCACGGCTGGGTGGATGACCCCGACACCTACCCCGTCTCGGCCAAGCGTCACAGCTTCGAACACCTGCGCACCGTGGCCCACCTTCGGCCGCGCACCAACACCTTCAGCGCCATCGCCCGCGTGCGGCACTGCCTGTCCCAGGCCATCCACCGCTTCTTCGACAGCCGCGGGTTTCTCTGGGTCCACACGCCCATCATCACCGCAAGCGACTGCGAGGGCGCCGGTGAGATGTTCCGCGTCTCAGCGCTGGATATGAGCAACCCGCCGCGCACTCCCGGCGGCGAGGTCGACTACAGGGCCGACTTCTTCGCCAAGCCCGCGTATCTGACCGTCAGCGGCCAACTCAACGTCGAGGCCTACTGCCTGGCCATGTCGCGGGTCTACACCTTCGGCCCCACCTTCCGGGCCGAGAACAGCAACACCGCCCGCCACCTGGCCGAGTTCTGGATGGTCGAGCCGGAGATCGCCTTCGCCGACCTGAGCGATGATGCCGACCTGGCCGAGGCCTTTCTCAAGAGCATCTTCCGCGACCTGCTGGAGCAGCGCGGTGACGACATGGCCTTCTTCCAGCAGCGCATCGACAAAGGCTGCATCGACCGGCTGGAAAAGCTCATCGATGCCCGCTTCGAGCGGATCGAATACACCGAGGCCATCAGCATCCTGGAAAAGGCCGCCGCCGGCGGCGAGAAGTTCGAGTTCCCCATCCACTGGGGCATGGACCTTCAGTCCGAGCACGAGCGCTACCTCACCGGCCGCCACTTCGGCGGTCCGGTGGTGGTGATGAACTACCCCAGGGACATCAAGGCCTTCTACATGCGGCTGAACGATGATGGCCGCACCGTGGCGGCGATGGATGTGCTGGCGCCGGGCATCGGCGAGATCATCGGCGGCTCGCAGCGCGAGGAGCGGCTGGACGTGCTCGATGGCCGCCTGCGCCAGAGTGGCCTGGACCCGGCGGCCTACGGCTGGTACCGCGACCTGCGTCGCTACGGCACCGTCCCCCACGCCGGCTTCGGCCTCGGCTTCGAGCGCACCATCCAGTACGCCACCGGCATGGCCAACATCCGCGACGTCATCCCCTACCCCCGCACCCCCGGCAACGCCGAGTTCTGAGCGGCGCTGCCGCTCTGCCGCGCCCGCCGCCGGGCCCCATCGCCGCCTCGGCGGCGCTGCTCGGCCGCTGCCACGGCAGCGGTTTACGCTGTGAGGATGGGATGCAATCCGCCTCCAGGCGGCCGACGCGAGCCGGCCCCCGGCATCGTTGCGCTCGACACATCAGCGTATTGTGAAGGCTGTTCGCGGAACTTGGGATTGTCTGCCCGAGGGCTTGAATGATGCGCGCGAGTGCGTAAGGTAGGTAGAAGATGGCACGCAGCCAGAGAAAGGGCTCTGCGACCGTACGTTTTGTCATTTGTGGAGGCAACATCATGCGTACCCGACTTTGCATCTCGGCTCTCGGACTGCTGATGCTCACCGCGATGCCGGCCGGATGTGCCAACGGGCCCGAACCGCCGCCGCGGGCGGTATGGCCGCCGGCTGATGCCGCGCTGGCAATGAACCGCGATGCCCAGGTGTTCATCCCGCAGATGGATGATCTGACGCGGACACTGCGCGTGGCCGTGGTCTACAACGACACCCACATCCAGGTCCGCTACGAGTTCGCCACCGAGCATCCCAGTTGGTACCACGATTACCTGGTCTACCGGGATGGCCGCTGGGAGCGGCTGGGCGAAGGCGCGGCGGGGCCGGCGCCACTGGGATTGCAGGAGGACCGCATCGCCATGATGCTCGACGATGGCTTGGTCGAGGGCTTCGCCGAATACGGCGGCTACGTGACCATGCATCCGGGCGTCAGCAGCCGCAGCGACCAGGCTCCCGAGGCCACCAACAAGTTCATCCCACCTTCGCGCCGCGGTGAGCTCGATGCGGACCTGTGGCGCAGGACCCGGTCGGCCGAGCAGCTCGATCGGCTGCGGGATGAGGGGGTATTCATCCACACCTGGCAGTGGCGCGCCCATCGCAGCAACCCCGTCGGCCATGCCGACCCCGGTTACGTGCTCGATGCGCGCAACTCGGCTGAGGGCCGGGGCATGTACGCCACCAACTGGGATGGCGACAGCCGGCAGCCACTGTTCATGTTCGACCCGCAAGTCAGCGGTCACCACGCCCTCGATGAACGCACGCTGCTGGATCGAGGGTACGGCCAGGACGATCCGTACTATCTTTACGACCGCACCGCCCTGCCATTCGACCCCGAGCACGATTGGCGCGAGGGTGATGTGCTGCCGCGTCGGTACCTTCGCGACCCTTCCGACAGCCGCGCGAGCCTGAAGGCCCAGGGCCGCTGGGAGGATGGTTCGTGGCGGGTACGCGTGACCCGGACCCTTGAAGCACCCAACCCGCGCGACAGCAAGGCCATCGAACCGGGCGAGACCTACCACGTCGCCTTCGCCGTCCACAGCGAAGCCACGCAGGCCCGCTGGCATTACGTGTCGATGCCGCTGACGCTCGGCCTGGACGTCGAGGCCGATGTCACCGCGCAGTACACCGAAGGTGATCTCGATGAGGCCTCGGCCCAATGGCACGAAGTGCCGCTTTTCTACAGCGGCCAGGTCTATTTGGCGTGGCTCAAGGACAACGGCCACCCCGTACACCAGCGCTTCGCCGATGCCCGTGACCACCCCATGAGCCCCGCGCGCATCCAAGCCCTGGCCGAGGCCCTGGTTCAGCATGAACTGGCCTGGCTTCGCCGCCAGGGCGTCGAGGTGTCCGACCGGCACTGAGAGCATCGGTGCCGTGCAGCCGTAAGAGGTTGCCAGACAGACCCGGCCTTCCGGCGCGTTCGACAGGCGGCGTTCGCTGACCCCTGCCTTTCACTCCCCGACGGTGGGAGCGGTGGACGGGGGAGCGGGTCAGACAGCGTTCGCTCTTCGCGAAGCGCGGGGCCGTTGCCCGCCGCCAACGCACCGCAGTGATGCGGGGAATGGTAAACAATCCCCTGGGTTCGAGGTTGTGCAACCTGTCCCTTGCTGTGGTGTTCGCCGGGCCCCGGATCGCCGCCCACTGCGCCATCTCACCGTTCGCTGACCACCACCTGCCCGCTCCTGTAGGCGGTGGAGCGGACGGTGCCCGCGGCGTCGAGGGTCAGTTCGATCATGCCGTGCTCGTGGGTGATCCAGCGGTGGATGGCGGGGTGGTCTTCGAGCACCTCGCTCCACTGGCGGTGGCTGCGGCGTTCATACCCGCTGGATTGAAGGACGATGGCGGGCCGGACCGCCTCGAGCAGCGCCGGGGACGCCGGGACGAAGGCGCCGTGGTGGGGCAGTTCCATGACGTCGGCGCGCAGGTCGACAGCGCCGGTTTCGTGCTGCTCGAGCAGGCGCTGGGTGGCATACTGGTCGATGTCACCGGTCAGCAGGATGCTGCGGCCGGCCAGGTCGATGCGCAGGACGATCGAGGCATCGTTGTCGCCGATGGTCAGCGGCACCTGCTCGACCGGCGGGGGCCAGAGCATGGTCAGCTCGGCCTCGCCAAGGGCCATCGACCAGCCGCTCACGGCCAGGTCGATGTCGATGCCGCGCTCGGTCAGGCCGTCGAGCAGGCGCCGGACCATGGGCGGGGCGGCGTCGAGGGCATCCTCGGGCTTGGCATCGCGCGTGAACCAGTGCGGGGTGATCAGCACCCGGTCGATGGGGATGCGGTCGTGCAGGTCGAGCGTGCCGATGAAGTGGTCCAGGTCCGGGTGGCTGATGACCAGCAGGTCGATCTGACGCACGCCCATGGCCTGGAAGGCATCGGGCAGCATCCGCTCGCCCAGGCCCCAGAACTGCCGCGAGCCGCAGTCGAACATGAGCGTGTAGGGCCGCCGCCGGCCGGGCACTTCGAATCGCATCACGATGCAGGTGCCGTCGCGCACGGCCATGGCGTTGAGCCGCAGCAGCATCGGCGCCCCGCCGCGCTGCGGTGAGAGCAGATGCTCGGGCCGCTCGGCCCACGCCAGCCAGCCGATGCACACCGCGATCGCCGCCACCGCCCGCCACCGGCTGCCCACCACGCCGGCGAAGATGCAGCCCAGCGTCGCCAGCATCGCCACCACCCAGAGCACCGGCGGCGGGCCGCTCAGCAGCACGTACACGCCCGGCCACGTGGCGGCCTGCTCGGCGAAGGCCAGCATCGCCTGCGACATCCACTGCGCCGGATAGGCCAGCAGCAGGCCCACGCTGGGCAGCACCAGCCCCGCCACGATCTTGACATACCCCACGGCCAGCACCAGCGTGATCAGCGGCACCGCCAGCAGGCACAACAGGATCGTCAGCGGGCTGACGATGTGGAAATGCCAGGCGATGATCGGCATCGCCGTGCTGAAGGCCACCAGGTTGACCGACAGGTAGTCGGCGCCGGTGCGCATCACGCGCGAGGCGGTCTGGTGGCGCTGGGCGCCGATCAGCGGCGGGGGCCACAGCCAGTCACTCACCGGGCGCGTCCACAGCAGCAGCGCGGCGACGATGCCGAAGCTGAGCTGAAAGCCGGGGTTGAACAGGTCCGCCGGCCGCCAGATCAGCACCACCAGGGCCGCCAGCGCCAGGATGCGCACGCCACCCAGCCGCCGGCCCAGCATCGCCCCGAGGCAGAACATCCCCGCCATGATGCCGGCGCGCAGGATCGGCAGCCGCGGCTCGACGGCCAGCATGTAGAGAAGCAGCACCGCCAGCACCACCATTGCCGCGCGCGGCGGATGGGGAATCAGCAGCCGCGCGGCGAGCCACACCAGCCCCAACAGAATCGCCAGGTGCGCCCCGCTGATGGCCAGCAGGTGGGCCAGGCCGATGCGCCGGAAGGTGTCGTACATGTCCGCGATGTCGGCCTCGGGCCGGCCCAGCAGGATGGTCTGAAGGAACACGAGGTTGGCATCGGCGGGCTCATCGTCCATGCCCATCGCCAGTGACCGGTCGGCGGCATTGCCGGCGGCCTGACGCAGGGCCGTCAAG
Source organism: Phycisphaeraceae bacterium (assembly GCA_003551485.1). Lineage (GTDB taxonomy): Bacteria > Planctomycetota > Phycisphaerae > Phycisphaerales > Phycisphaeraceae > B1Sed10-187. The sequence continues at coordinate 7,898 of PUMS01000325.1, forward strand.
CCCCGCGGCGGCGGGGGCCGCTCCAGGGGTCGCCAGTTGCCCGACACCTCGAGCGTGAGCCGGCCCCACAGGCCGCGCTGTGGCAGGATTCGGCTGAAATCGGCCTGGCCGGGGTTAGACGGCGGGCTGAAATCGCCAAGCCAGCCGGTGGCCGCGATGCGCCGGCCATGGCGAAGGTCCGGATCGGCCTGCTTCAGAAGCGCCATCAAGCGGCCGGAGGCGCTTCGCCAGCCGCCATCGACCTTGATGCTGTCGACCTCGAGTTGAAAGCGGGTGCCCGGGGACAGGAAGGTGAAGTCGGCGAAGGCGCCCCGCTGAGAGGGCTCGATGCGCGGCTCGTGGACCACGCCGCGGACCTGCACGAGCTGGCGCTGCGGCCCCACGTATCGGCTGATGTGGTCCGCCGCCAGCCGCTCATGCCTGGCGATGTACCACGCCCCGCCGATGGCCAGCATCGCCAGCAGAAACGCCGCCCGCGAAGCGATGGGCCGCCTTTGCAGGGCAAAGCCGATGCCCAGCCCCACCACACCCGCAAGCAGCCACCACCACAGCCCGCCCCACTGCCCGGCCAGGGCAATACCGATCATCCACGCCACCGCCGCCGCAACGAGGGGGCTGGACCAGGCCGGGTCGAGTTGACCCGGGCTTTCCTCCACAGACTGCTCGGCCACAAGAGCTCATGATACCGTGTCGCGACGTCCCCGCCAAAGGAAAACCACCTCCAGCGCGGCGGTCTCGGCCGCATTGCGGGCCACGGACCTCGCAGCGGCCGAGGAAAAACGGTTCCTGGAACCTTTTCGATTTCGATGCAGCGCAGCGCGGTTTTGCGGTATGATTGCATCGGGCAGGTGCCGGTCGCGTCGGCCGGTACGGTGCCCTTTGCCTCGACCCATGAGGAGCCGCCCATGCACGCGCTACGTCTTGCGCCGATCCTGCTCGCCGCGCTGTTGCCCGTTGTGCCCGGCTGCCAGAGCGCGCGCGACCGCGACCGTGATCCCTCGCCGCTGGTGCCCATGCCGGTCCTGATGTCCACCGGCGGACAGGATGCCCAGATCGAACGCACCGGCGTCTTCCTGGCCCACCGCCCACTGGACCTGCTGCCGCTGGGCCAGGACGTGGTCGAGGACCTGTCCATCGACTTCGACACGCAGACCGCCGTTGTCGTCACACTGGGGCAGCGGCCGACGGCGGGGCACTGGGTTCGCATCCGCAGCGCCCAGCTCGAGGGCGACCGGCTCTACGTGCAGTTCACAATCAACGAGCCGGGCGAGGATCAGATGGTCGCGCAGGTGATCACCCACCCCTGGGCCGTGGCGACCATTCCGCGCGTGGGACCGCAGGTGCGCATCCACGCCGAGCCCGAGGAGGTCACCGGTGCAGCCCTGCCCGATGACATCTTCCCCGGTGACGACCTGCCCTGAAAACCGCCCCCGGAAGGAAGCGGCATGTAGGGTGGGTCAAGCGCAGCGGACCCACCATCATCGTGTGTCCTTGTTGAGATGCCGCCACCGCCCGCAATGCCGACCATGGGCACTGGTGGACAAGCCACCGGTGGTACCCGACCTCCGCGCCCCACCCGGCCGCGACGTTACGCACCCCTGGCCAGCTTGCGCAGCATCGCGGGGGTGGCCAGCCAGGTCAGCATGGCCGCTAGGCCGGTGGCGGTTTCCGTTCGTATCGTTTCCAGGGCGATGCAGCCGGCCTTCTTCAACTGAATGAAGCCGCCGTGGCGGCCGGGGGTGCAGAGCATCTCGGCCAGGCGGCTGAAGGTCGGCTCGTGGCCCACGAGCATCACCGCTTCATCGTGGCACTGGCGTAGCAGGGCGAAGATCGGATCGAGCGCATCTTCGCCGAGGCAGCTCTCGACGGTCACATCGCGCCCGAAGACTTCGGCGGCGAGCCGGGCCGTCTCCAGGGCACGGAGGCGCGGGCTGCTGAGGATGCGGTCGGGCGGATCGATCAGCCGCGCCAGGCCGCCGGCGGCACGCCGGGTCTTGTCCACCCCTTCACGCGTCAGGGGACGGGAGAAGTCGCTGCCATCGGGGCTGGTGTCTTCGGCGATGCCGTGTCGGAAAAGGTAGAGCCTCATGTCGAACTCTCATCCAGTTCAGCGGCCGGCAAGGGATGCCGGCGGTGGGTGGGTGGGGCCAATGGGGCCGGCGCTGTGGCGGAAGGCGCTGCGGCGGGCCGAAGGTGACACCGCTCAGCGCTGCTGGTCATCCCGAGGGTTGAATGCGCGGATCATGGCCTGTGGCATACGGCGGGGGCGGCCGGTGCGGGGGTCGATGAACACCCAGGTCGTCATCGCCCGCGCCAGGGTGATGCCGTCGCCGGCCCGCACGATCTGGTGGCGGCGCAGGGCGGTGGCCTTGCTCATCTGCCTCGGCCAGGTCGCCACGATGATGCGGTCCCCGGCATAGGCCGGGACGAGGTAGTCGATCTCGTGCCGACGCACGACGAAAGTCGCGCCGAGCCGGGCGTAGGCTTCGCGGTCGTAGCCCACGGCCGCCGAGTGGGCATACGCCGCGCGGTCCATCCAGCGAAGGTAGGCGGCATTGTTGACATGGCCCTGCCCATCGAGGTCGCTGTCATCGGCGGTAAGGGCAAAGAGAAACGGATCGGCCACATCGAAGGTGATCGGCTCACCGGCATCGGTGCTCGCGGGAGAGCCGGGGGTGGCGGGGGAACCGGGGGAGTTGGGGGTAGGCGGAGTTGGGCTCACGCGGGGGCATCCTCGCTGCTCTGTTCGGGATCGACACCATCGCCGGGTCGGTCGGGGTCGATCTGGCGCAGGTAGGTCCAACTGTAGATGCCGGTATCGTGGCCGTCGGAGAAGTGGATGCGGATGGCGTAGTTGCCTACCAGTTCAGCCCCGGTGGCCGTCAGCGGCTTGCCGCTGCTGCTGCTCGAGGGCAGCACGGTGAGCGGGTTTTGCTGCATTTGCTCGCGCAGGTGGCGGGCATCGGCCGAGGGCGACATGCGCCGAAGGTAAGCGATGGGGTAGAAGCTGCGCGTGCCATCTTCCCAGGTGACCGTCAGCCCCTCATCCTTTTTCAGGTCCAGATCGCGTGGTCGCAGCGGCATCGTTGCAGGCTCGGCTGAGGGTTGGCTGTTCATCGCGGCGAGGCATTGATGGGTCCGGCCGGGGCGGCGTCCCCGGCGGCGTCGGCAGGCGGAGCGGGCGCCGGCACGTGCCGCCCGGTCTCGGTCTTGGCCTCATCCTCTACCGCATCCTCATCCGGGACCGGCCGCGGGGCCACCAGGGCGCGCATCTGCCGGGCATGCCAGATGAGCACCTCCTCGTCCACCGGCCCGGCCTTGTCCAGCTCGAAGTGCCAGTCCAGTTCCACCCGCTTGCGGCCGGGCGTGATCTCGGCCAGCAGGTCCAGCCCCGGCATGTCCCACACCGGGGCGTTGGCCCGTACCGCCGTACTCAGGGGCAGGTAACGGATCAGCACCATCTGCTCGCCCTCGATGGCGCGGGTATCGAGGTGGCCATCCTCGATCAGCGCCTTGAGTTCGGCCCCGGAGACATCCAGCACCTGGGCGGCCTCATCCCGCGACATCCACTGCCCCTCATGCACGATGCGCACATCGTATTTGCCATAGAAGGTGAACGGCACCGTCACCGGCGTGCGACCGATCTCCTCATCGTTGAGCCAGACGATGGCGTGGGGCGGGTCGGAGGTGATGGTGATCGTCCGCTGCACGCAGCCGGTGGGGCCCATGCACACGGCCGCCAGCGCCAGGATGGCCAGGCAGTGATACCCTCTCATACCGCGCGATTGTAGCCGACCCCGCCGCGCGGCGGGGCGAAGCGCCTCCGCGGCCGTCAACACCGCCCCCGGAAGGCCCCCGGAAGGCCCCCGGAACATCCCCGGACCGCCGACGGCCGCGTCGGTACGGTCTGGCCCGCCCCTACCGCGCTGCAAAGCCGCCCCGTGTTTGATCCCGGAGTGCTCCCCATGACCCAGCCACCCCGCCTCAACCACCTCGATGAGCAGGGCCGGGCCTCGATGGTCGATGTCAGCGCCAAGCCCACCGTCCGTCGCCGCGCGGTGGCACGGGCCACGCTCGTGGCCAAGGCCGGCACACTCGATCGCGTGCTCGATGCCGATCTGCCCAAGGGCGATGCCCTGGCCGCGGCACGCCTCGCGGGCATCCTGGCTGCCAAGCGCACCGATGAACTGATCCCCCTGTGCCACGGGTTGCCGCTGGATCACGTCGAGGTCACCTTCCGCCGCGCCGGCCCCGACCGGCTGGAAGTGACCGCCGCCGCCCTCACCGCGGCCCGCACGGGCGTCGAGATGGAGGCCCTCACCGCCGTCAGCATCGCCGCGCTGACGCTCTACGACATGGCCAAGGCCATCGACAAGGCCATGCGCATCGAGGCGGTGCACCTCGTTGAGAAAACCCGCGACCCGGCGCTACCGGGGGCGCCGGGGGCACCGCGGGAACCGGGGGCGGATCAGTCCGGCTGACGGTCGTCGACCCCCTGATCCATTAGCCCGAGCACGCGATCGAGTGCCTGCTCGATGACCTGCGGGTCGAGCCCGCGTCGGGCGAGTTGGCCCCACAGCCGCCGCTTTCGTGTGATCGGGTCCAGGTGCCCCATCGCCGCTGCGCGACGCTGGATGAAGGCCGCGGCGGACTCGACAGGCCCCCCCTCAGAATGACCTTCGCCCTCGGCCTGCATCCGGTCGACCAGTTCGGCGGCCAGGTCGGGCTCGATACCCCGCTTGCGCAACCGCTGCATCAGCAGGGGCGCCCCCGCCGGCTTCGAACGCACGGTCTCGCGCAGCAGCGCCCGGCCCAGTGCCCGGTCATCCACGGCACCCAGTTCCACCAGGCGGTCGGCCGCGGCGGCCGCCATGGCCTGGCCATAACCGCGGCGCTTCAGCCGGTCGATGACCTCGGCGCGACTCAGCGCCCGACGGTTGATCATCCGCCAGGCCACGGAGAGGGCCTTCTGGCGGGAATTCTCAGCCGTAAGCTGCTCGGCAAGGGCCTCATCCACCCGCTGGCCCACCGCCAGCCCCAGCGCTTCGACCCGCGTGCCTGGCAGCGTGGCCACGATACGGCGGCCCACACGCACCTGAATCCGACCCGGATCACGACGGTGAGGGGTCAACGCGGTGATCGTCTGGGGCGATGATGAACCATCCACAGGCCCGATGATATCGCCTCTACCTGCCCTGCGCGCTGCGCCAAGGCACCGGCGGGCAGGCAGTCGATGTCACCGCAGCGCAGCCTGTGTCTCGCGGCCCCGCAGGTCACGGCGCAGCCGTCGGTGCGAACCGGATTCACCGGCGGCGCCGGCGAAGCAGCAGCGCGACAGCGCTGAGGGTGAGCAGGCTGACGCTGGCCGGCTCGGGGATCATCATCACCTCGTAGGCAGCCCCCAGCGCTGACGGCGGCGGCGATGAATCGTTCCAGTTTTCCAGCAGCAGGCCCATGTCCAGGGCATCGACCACACCGTCGTTGTTGAAATCGCCGTCGCCCCAGAAGAACGTGCCCTCGCGGCCGAAGTTGCTCAGCAGGATCGCCGCATCGCGAAGGCCGACGCGGCCATCGAGCGTGGCATCGCCGAACACCGTCCCCACCACCTCGTGCACGTAGTAGGTCAGGTCTGCATCGGTCACCGCGCCGTCATCGGTGAAGTCATAGAACCACTCCTCGCTGCCGTCGCGGATGGCCTGCTGCAACAGGTGGATGTCGGCCAGGCCGATCTGGCCGTCGTTGGTCAGGTCGCCGGTCATCACCACCGAGCGGATCCAGTCGAACCGCGGGCTGATGCGCGTGGCGTAGGTGCTGGCGGGTTTGTCGGCGGCGGTGTTGGAGATGCGGATGCGATTGCCCAGCGTGCCCTGCCACAACCCGCCGCGGTCGAACAGCGTAGCGCCGAATTGATTCGGATCATTGCGGGAGTAGGCGAAGGGGCCATCGACGGCGAGGTTGATCCCCGCCAGCTTCCACTGGCCATCGTCGAGCACGAACACACCCCCGCCGGAGTCGCCTTCCGATGCCATGCCCTGGTCCTCGCCGGCGCCGGCGTTGAACGCGAAGGTCAGCAGCTTGCCGCTGTCGTGATGGCCGGCGACGGTGTTGCGACCCCACGACAAGGGTGGGCCGCTGGCGAACGAGCCCCACTTCCAGCCCTTGAGTTCATCGTCGACCACCACCTCATCGCCGGGCTGTCGCCCGCGGCCGAAGACGGTCAGGTCCAGACCGATCTCGGAGGAACCGGTATAGAGCGAGGCCCAGGCCTGAAAGGTCTCGGCAATGCGGAATATGCGAAGGTCCGTGCCGCCCTCGGTATCCCGAAACGCCGATGAGGCGATGGTGTAGGTGCCGGCGTTGGGCCCTTCGTCAAAGCTGATGGTCTGGCCCGGGCCGAAACTGCCGAAGTGGGCGGCGTTGATGAAGTGGTGGGGCGATATGGGAATGCCCGTGGTCAAGCCCAGCATGCCGTGCAGTTCCCACCCGCTGCCATCGCCGGGATTGCTCAGGTTCTGCGAGGGCGGCTCGGGGCCGAACACCACCACAGCGCCCAGCGGTGCCGCCCCCACGCCCAACGCCACCACCACCGCCGCCCCCAACACGCAAAGACGGCGATGCCACAATCCAAGCACTTCTTGCATCGGCTGACCGCTCCTCAAACCCCCGACCGCGGGGGTGTCCCACCGGCGATCTGGCCTTCCTCACCATCGCGCTGCTGACGCGCCGCCATCGCGCTGCACTGCGTCGCCCACGTTCGGCCCCCCGCACCCGGCAGGCCGCGGGCTCCGGGGCCACCGGGTGCCTCAAGGATAGTCGCAGCCGAGGCTGAATCAACCCGGCGACCCGCGACGGGTGCGGTGAGCGCGATGGTCTGTAACGCTTCTTGCGCTGGGGACATCGGCCGAGTTTGCCACGGCGTGGCGGCCGGGGAGGTCGGCTACCGCCCGGAGGCGGATGCGGCTTCGGCCGCCGGATCGCTCCGGGGCGTGTGCGCGGCCGAAGGGTCCGGACCGGGCCGTGTGGCGGCGGGGCCGGGGGCGCCCTCCTCCTCGGACCGGGCTCGCGCTTGCGGGGGCGCGGCGGGGCCATGGCCCACCAGGTCGGCCAGGGTGCGACCGGCGGTCGCCTGGCGCTGCGCCTGGGATATCTGCTCCATCAGTTCCCAGTCGCCGCTGGCCGCGCCGGCGCGGCTGGCCGCCGGGGGCAGGGCCAGTTGCTCGGCCACGTCGAGCACCTCGGCCACTGTGATCCGATCGGGCGGCCGCGCCGGCACCAGCGCGTCCTCGAGCGCCTCATCCC
>PUMS01000021.1 GCA_003551485.1 Phycisphaeraceae bacterium
GGCTTACCGCGCTCGGGGTGGGCGTCGACCGAGATGAGCTCATCGCCCTTGACCACGAGGTCGAGGTAAACGTAGCGCTGCCAGGTGGCCGAGGGACCGCGCAGGGGCCGGCCCATCTCGATGTGAAAGCGGACGGGTTCATCGGGGCTGATGGCCGCCTCCAGTGTCCCCTCGGGCGGGCCGGACCATTCATCGCCCGAGCGCCGGAACCGGATCTGATCCTTGGTCACCACCGGCGTATCGTCGTCCAGGTCGTCATCCGTGAAGATGTAGAAACCGTGGCCATAAGCGTGGCCAAGCTCCAGCCCGTAGCGGGGCTTGTGCTCGCCGGTGACACTGCCGGCCTCATCCACTTCGGCATCGACATCGATGACGAGGAAGCGGTTGTTCCGCCGGCCTCTATCGATCACGAGGTCCACACTGCCGCGGAGGGCCCCGTCGGTCAGTTCGAGCTGTGACAAGTCCACCCGGCTTGGCGCCGGCTCACCATCGATCTCGAGCCAGCCCTGGAGGAAGCGGCCATCCTGGTAGTTCAGGTGCAGCGCCACCTCCCCGCCGGCGGCATGCTCGGTTTCCTCCAGGTTGATGATGTAGCGCTGAAAATCCTCGGGCAGGGTCCCCGCGGCGGCCGGCACGGCCGGATGAGAACAAGCAGCAACTGCCATTGCCATGAAAACAAGCGGCAGGGCACCATTAAGTGTTCGCGGCTTCAGTTCGGACATTGTGCAACTCCATTCTGTTCTGGGCACGGTTTGCTCAACACGCATTGTTTGCATCCGGGATCCAGGGTTGAGGGACAATCGAAACGCTCATCTTTCTAACGCGACAGCCTCCGACTTATTGCCGTCGGCTTACAACTGGGGGTAATGGCCGGCACGGGGCCGGCAACGTGAGCAGTGTGATGGCCAGGCACGCGCCTGCCGCGGCGAGGAACGTCTGCACGGGTGAATGAGGGGGAGACGAAGCCATCGGTCGCATGTAACGATCCTTCGCCGGGTGCTATTGCGGGGGCGGGCAGCGCGGTGGGGGAGGCACGGGGGGCAGGGGGGGGCGGCAGGGAGCAGGGGGGGGCAAGGCTCGCCGTGTTGCGCGGCCGGAACCAGCCGAATCGCCCCGCCCCCGAGGGGTTCAATCGGTGGCATGGCGGCTGTCATTCGCTATCGGCACGCAGTCCCCGGGGTGGGCGCTGTCCGGCATCTGTGCGCCCGTGCAGCGCAGGTGGGTGGTCGGTCTCATCGGCGGCCTTCGAGCACGTCGAGCACATCGTTGAAGGCGGCCCAGTTTCGGTCGACGTTGACGCTTTCGATGATGTCCAGCGCCTCCTGGGAATCGACGAATCGCGAGGAACCATCGCCGTGCATCACGCTCCAGCCCGGCCGCTCGATGTGGGCGGTGGCCTCGGTCGAATGAATGATGTCGGAGCCGATGATGCGCCCCGATGCGGCATCATCGATGCGCTGGATGAGGCGGTTGCCGCTGTTGTCGGCCCGGGGGTTGAAGTAGTAGCCGACGCGAATGCCGGTGTCGCCGAATCCCGGCGGCCTGGCGGGCGTGGGCCAGGGGGTGTAGTCGTCGAAGGTGAACCCGGGCGTGTCGAAGGAGGGGCAGTAGAGCACCTCCGCCACGTCCAGGTACCCGCCCGGATGCAGGTGCCCGAGGTTGCGATAGCCATCCCTGTGGTGGTACCACCAGTAGGCCTGGTGGGGACGGTTGAGGCTGTCCGTGCCCATGCGATCACCGCTGAGCCGGATGTAGGGAAACCACCCGCTGTGGTCCTGGGTATAGGCCAGCGCTGCGATGCCCTGCTGGCGAAGGTTGGACACGCACTGGAGGCGCTCGGCCGTAGCCCGCACCGAGGCCAGCGCCGGCAGCAGCAGGGCGATCAGCAGGGCGATGATGGAAACGACCACCAGCAGTTCGATCAGCGTGAAACCTCGTCGGTGAGGCATGGGCGGTTCCCTTCATGGCGCGTGGCGCGATGGTCGGCGTTCCGGGGCCGATGCGCACCCGCTGCTGCATCGCGGCGGCGGTGTCGCTGCGGGTTCAGGCGCGGCTTTGCCCGGAAGGATGCTGGGCGCCACGGGTTGCGACGGATCCGGGCTTGCGGGAGCCTTCGCACGTCGAAGCGCAAGCCGCCGGCGTCACCGTGCGGCAATGAACCAGCCGGGCGGTGGCCCGGCTGGTTCTGTGTGGGATGTTGATCGCTGGAGGGTTGGCATGGGGGCCGGCCTCCGGACCCGCTGCTCACCCCCTCCGCCGCTTGAGCATGATCAGGCCGCCCAGCCCCAACAGCGCCAGCGATGCGGGCTCGGGGATGTAGGTGACCTCCAGGTTGTCGATGGTGAAGCTCGTCTCCCGGTTGCGGATGCCGAACCAGATTTCATCGAAGTCGGTTGGGGTGTTGCCGTCGATGGTCAGGACAAGCGACGGGATGGTCACGCCGGCATGCGTTCCGGAGGCTTCCAGCTCGGTCGCGCTAATTCGCTCGATACGGAACCATGCGGGGTTCGCGCCTTCAACGACGTCAAAGACGCCAACCTGGGCACCGCCACCGGGGTTATCACTGGTGTAGAACGGGTTCGCCGTGGTGGATGTGTCCGCCGAGATGCGCGTATTGCTATCCGCTCCCGGCAGGTTGGCGCCGCTGAGGAAGAAGCCGAGGGCCTGGTCATCGTTGTCGCTGCCTCCGGCGAAGAAGCCGTATCGGAGCACACGGTTGCCCGCCGCGTGCCCTGAGGTTGCGAACTCGAAGTCCATCTGGATGAAGTCGCCTTCATTGTCCAGCGAGATCGTCTTGGGCAGCGCTGCGGTGATGTAGATGCTGCCACCGCCATCGCCGAGGTGCAGGGCATCATTGTCCAGCGTGCCGATGCCGAACGTATGGTCGTCGTCCGCGGTCGCCGGCCCATAGTCGAGGGTCGACTCCAAGACCCCGTTGTCCATCACGGCGTTGTCGAAGTCATCGGTGAACAGCACGAGGGCGCCGTCGGTCGGGGTGGCGGCACCGATGATGGGCGCAAGCAGCAGTCCGGCAGCCGCGCCGGCCACGAGGCGTCTCAGGTTCGTTGGCTTCTTCATGTGCATCTCCTACATCTCCGCTTCAGGGGGTTTCGCCCGTCGCATCCTCGCGTTGGGGAGGCTTCACTGGGCGCCGCGACCGGCGGATCACCGCACCTCGCTACCCCATACTCTACCCCCGCGCGGCGTGGCGTGGTTGACGATGCGTGCCAAAATATGATCACGGCGTGCCAGATCGGCCATTTTCTTCCTCGTTGGGTCGCGCGCCCGGCCGCAAGCCGCCTGCGCTGCGTGCCCGCGATGGGCGGATGCACCCTCGACGGGTGAGCGTTCGCACAGCCCCGCAGGCCCGGCGCGGCCGGGGTCGGGGGCCGGGGGCCGGGGGCAGGACGGCCCCGGCGGGTGGATCGGCGGGATGCGCCGCCGTGCGATCAGGGCGTGCCGCGCCGGGCGAGCAGTCGGCCCC
>PUMS01000101.1 GCA_003551485.1 Phycisphaeraceae bacterium
AGCGTGCCGCGGTCGGCCCCGGCCGAGGGCTCGATGACGTGGGGGAAGTAGCGCTCGTTGCGCTCGGTGTCGAAGTAGCGCATCATCTCGCCCTTGCCGCAGTGCCGGGCGTGCTGGCGCAGGTCGAAGTCGGTGCGATGGGCCACGCCCTCGAGCTCGCCGAAGCCGGGCGCGGTGAAGGGAAAGCGGTACTCGATGTCGCTGGTGCCGGCGCCTTCCCTGGCGTAGTGGGCCAGCTCATCGGCCACGTGCTCGCGGAGTTGGAGGTTGTCGCCGGCAAGGCCCACCGACTGCCACCAGGCGAAGCGGTTGTCGCGCCACCAGGGGTACCACTGGGCGGCGGCGTCGGGATGGATGAAGAACTCGATCTCCATCTGCTCGAACTCGCGCGAGCGGAAGGTGAAGTTTCGCGGGGTGACCTCGTTGCGGAAGGCCTTGCCGACCTGGGCGATGCCGAAGGGGACCTTGACGCGGGCGGTGTCGACCACGTTCCAGAACTGGGTGAAGATGCCCTGGGCGGTCTCCGGCCGCAGGTAGGCCCTGCTTTCCTCATCGCGCACCGCGCCGATGTAGGTCTCGAACATGAGGTTGAACTGGCGCGGCTCGGTGAGCGTGCCGGGCTGGTCGGCGTCGGGCCCGACGATGCGCGGCAGGGTCTCGGTGGGTAACTGGGTCAACGGCACCTGCGTGCAGGCCTCAGGGTCGAGCCGGGCCTTCTTGAGCTTCTTTGCGATGGTGTCGAGCTGGCCCTCGATGAAGGCGTACATCACGCCATTGTCGGCCGGGGGCTGGAGGACGATGATGTGGTCGGCACGGTAGCGGGCCTTGCTCTGGCGGCAGTCGACCATCGGGTCGTTGAACCCGGCCACGTGGCCGCTGGCCTCCCAGACCTTCGGGTTCATGATGATGGTGCTGTCCAGGCCCACGACCTGGAGCGGGTGGCCATCCGGCCCATCGGGCGGGCAGGTGACCACGTCGTTCCACCAGGCGTTCTTGAGGTTGCGCTTCAACTCGGTTCCGAGCGGGCCGTAGTCCCAGAAGCCGTTGATGCCACCGTAGATTTCCGAGCTCTGCCAGATGAATCCCCGCCGCCGGCACAGGGCGACGATCTGGTCCATCGAGCGAACGGGCGTGGGGGTGGTGGAAGCATCGGTGGGCATGGCGGGGTTCCTCGGTCGGGTCAATGGCTGCAAACGGCCCATCATAGCAGCGGCCGCCCCCGGACGGCCCCCGGAATCCCGAAGGGCCATGAACCTTTGTTGGTCGGGAAAGGGGGTCGGAAGCGGCTGGCACTTCACGGCACAGGCCCGGCGAGCCCCGGGGCCCTCACGGGGCGGTGGCGCCGCCGTTGCCGTTGAGGGCGGCGGCGGCCTGTTTGCGGTCCTCGACGGTCTTGATGCGGTTGATCGCCGACAGGTAAGCCTTCGCCGCGGCCTCGACCACGTCCGTCGACAGGCCGCGGCCCTTGACCTTGCGGTCGTTGTGGCGGCCCTGGATGCTCACCTCGCCCTGGGCCTCCTTGCCGGCGGTGACGCTGCGGGTCTCGAAGTCCTCGACCTCCAGCGGCACGTTGGTGATCTTCTGCATCGCCGAGTAGATCGCATCGATCGGGCCATCGCCCGTGGCCGCCTCCATCCGCCGTTCGCCGGTGGTGTCGGTCAACTCGACGGTGGCCGTCGAGATCACACCCGTGCCGCTGATGACCTGGAATCGCACCAGTTCCCACAGTGACCGGCCCTGCTGGAGCAGGTCGTCGACGATGGCCTCGATGTCATCGTCGTAGACGTCCTTCTTCTTGTCGGCCAGGTCCTTGAAGGCGGTGTAGACCTTCTCGAGCATCTCCGCATCCAGCTCGAAGCCCAGCTCCGCCAGGCGCTGGCGCAGGGCGTGGCGGCCGGAGTGCTTGCCCAGCACCAGTTTGCTTTCGGGCACGCCGATGTCGCGCGGGTCCATGATCTCGTAGGTGCCGCGGAACTTGATGACCCCATCCTGGTGGATGCCGGCCTCGTGGGCGAAGGCGTTCTCGCCCACCACCGCCTTGTTGCGCTGCACGTGCAGGCCGGTGAAGGTCGAGACCATGCGCGAGACGGGGTAGATCCTCTTGGTGTTGATCCGCGTGGTGAAGCGGTTGTAGTAGTCCCGCCGCGTGCGCAAGGCCATCACGATCTCTTCCAGCGCTGCGTTGCCCGCCCGCTCGCCGATGCCGTTGATCGTGCACTCGACCTGCCGCGCACCGTTGGCCACCGCGGCGAGGCTGTTGGACACGGCCAGGCCCAGGTCGTTGTGGCAATGGGCCGAGAGGTAGACATCCTTCGCATCCAGTTGCGGAAGCTGCTGGCGCAGGTAGCGGAAGATTTCACCGTACTCGCTGGGCACGGCAAAGCCGACGGTGTCGGGGATGTTGACGGTGGTGGCCCCGGCCTCGACGACGGCGGCGGTGATGTCGCGCAGGATCTCCAGTTCCGTTCGCGAGCCGTCTTCGGGGCTGAACTCGACATCATCCACGTACTGGCGCGCCTGCTTCACCGACTCGATGGAGATGCGGATGATCTCATCGATGGCCTTTCGCAGCTTGTGCTCGCGGTGGACCTTGCTGGTGGCACAGAAGACGTGGATGCGCGGCCGGGGACAGCCCCGCAGGGCCTCGCCGGCGCGGTCGATGTCCGCCGGCACCGCGCGGGCCAGCCCGGCGACGATCGGCCCATCCACGCTCTGGCCGATCTGGCGCACGGCCTCGAAGTCGCCCACGCTGGTGATCGGAAAGCCACCTTCGATCACATCCACCCCCAGCAGGGCAAGCTGCTGGGCGATCTTGAGCTTCTCCTGGAGGTTGAGCGTGGCCCCGGGCGACTGCTCGCCGTCGCGCAGGGTGGTGTCGAAAATGCGGATGCAGGTGGGCTCGGATGCCTCGGTGCTTGTGTCGGTCTTGGTTTCGGCCATGATGCAGACTCCTTGCGAGAGGCCCCGCGGCGGGCGTCAGGGGGCAAGGCCATCGCCGTCTCATTCCCGCCGCGCATCGCCGCGGCGGACGCAAAAAAAGCCCTGTCCGCGCGGGTGCCGGGACAGGGCGTTCAAGCAACACAGGGAGCAATCGCCAGGTTGAGCGTCCTATCCACGGCACCGCGCAAGGCCCAGTAGCAGGCCCTCGCCGTCGGCCAGGTGAAGAAGCAGACGCTCGATCATAACTTGAAGATAGCCTTCCGTGGCGCAGGTGTCAAGACCTGCATCGCGGTCGATCATCCCTGCCCCCCACGGTGCCGGGGCGATTGCCTGGCGGCGCGGAGGCGTTAGGATGCATCGCACGCCGCCGAGGAACCGTGATGAAGCTTCAGAAACCCAAGGGCACCCGCGACTTCTATCCCGAAGAGATGGCCTGGCGCCGGCACCTGGCCGACCAGTGGCGCAAAGTCTCTGTACGCAACGGGTTCGAGCAGATCGACGGGCCGATGTTCGAGCGGCTGGACCTCTACAGGGTCAA